>NZ_JBJPHU010000273.1:0-1648 GCF_052939515.1 Phormidesmis sp. 146-33 | reverse complement strand
GAAACCCTGCTCAATTGAACTCGCTCTCGCAACCCCAAAAATATGCTCATCCCCTTCACAAAATCACCGAACCGACAGTTCTGAGCCAGAAAACATGGCAATCACCACACAACTGAGGTTGCCACGTTGAGTTCAAGATATTTCAAGTGAAATATTTGGCTGAAATCTTTGTAGTGTGACCGTTTCACAGTATGAGATCGATATAAATCGAGATCCAAAACTATGTCGTTGCCTTTAGCTCACGCAAAGCGTGTCCCAACCCTATCTTCTATTTTGTTGAAGCGGAATCGCTACAGCCCTTTTTCCCGTCTGTTTTCCGCTGATGTAAAATCAAGCTACTCCTGTTCTGAGTGAGGTTCAGCTTTGCGCTTGCGCCGCTTGGTTTCATAGAATGCCGCTTCCGCCGCCTGCTGGTCTGCCGCCTTTGTATAGCGGCGAAAACTCTGCACCGACTTGTGCCGCGTCAGCGTCATCACATGATACGGATTCATGCCCTCTAACACCAAATTCGTCGCATAGGTATGGCGGAACTGATGCGCGTGAAACTCAATGCCTGTCATCTCGCGCAGTTGGCACACCAGTTTATCGATCGTGTCATACCCAATCCGCGCCCCCCGATTGCGCCGCGAAACCGACACAAACAGTGGACTGTCCGGTTGCAACGCCTCTCCTTGACTGACGCGCCACCCCAAGTACGCCTGAATCTTCTGCACCCCCTCCTGATCGAGCGGCACTACCCCTTTACTATCTCCCTTGTCCTGACGCACCCACAAGCGTTTCCCATCAAAATCGCCGACATTTAACAACGTTGCCGCTTCCGCTCGAATGCCATGCTGCAAGACGGCAAACAGCGCCAGGTTGCGTTGCGTAAGCTCACGCGAAGCGTGTTCGCACAGTTTCATCCCTGCCACCGCTGCCAGAACCTTCTCCACCTGCTCATCGCTCAGGTTATCCGCTTCCGGTTCTGCCAACTTCGGCAACTGCACTTCAAGGGTGGGATCACGATCGACATACCCACACCGCCACAACCAGCCATAAAACGCCTTCAACGTCCCCAGAATTCGTTTCACGGTGGCATCTGACAGCACTCGCTGCCCATTTTCTTTTCTGACCAAATGCGTCTTAAACTGCGCCACCTGCCGTGCGGTCACGGCTGCCCAAGCCTTGTCTGTCCAGCGCAGAAAGTGCTGTAGATCCTGACGATACGCTTTCTGAGTTTTCACCGCTAGCGATCGCGCCTGCAAATACTCGTCAATTCTCGCCGATCCCAGGTCGGTCGGCGAATCAGTTTTGGAAACTGCCGGAGAATAATCCGCCTCGATATGAACGAGTCTGGGTTGTGGAACGCTGTGGTCACGCGGCATATTATATTTGCTCTAGGTTTATATTCGAGATAATTAGAATCCTATCTCCCTTTCTGGCAGCGATCTGAAACTTTGCCCAAATGGGATATCATCATTCTCCCAAATTGACTGGGATATTATTTACTTGCAAGTCCCTTATCACGCAAATGGCGGTTTGCCGTTGCGGTAGATAGTTCTATGACAGAGTAAAGAAAACGTTCCTTTTGTTTACTCTACCCAGCTCAATTTATACTCACGGTTCGCTCATTTTCAGGGAGGGTCGTCAGATTGCGGACCCAAGCGAG
>NZ_JBJPHU010000272.1:0-1650 GCF_052939515.1 Phormidesmis sp. 146-33 | reverse complement strand
ACCAGACCCTACGCTCTTACGGCATGATCGCTGTTTGATTTTGTCCGAACCATTGGTCAGTAAGCTTTGTACAATTTCCATACGGCTATCGGTCTGGTGCTTGTTTGTTCTAATCAGCACCCTAATAGATCGATGGCTTTCTTGTCGATTCCCTCTCCTAAAAATCGTCCGGACTATTGTTATTGCAACTAATTCTCATATATGTAGCGATAAAGACACTTTGGCAGCATCCCAATTGTGTAATAGATCTCAGCCCTCACCCTCTCCCTGGCGCTACTGTGTACACACAAGTCGTCTATCGCTTCGTTTTAGTCAGCTTCTGCCCCCTAAATCCCCCAAATTTGGGAGACTTTGAAATCCGAACCTTTTCTGAGCTTCAGAATTTTCTTGATGCTCAAAGTTCCCTAGAATGGAGGAGTTAGGGGCGCGATCCCCTCAAACAGAGATCGACTCGACTTGTGTGTACACGGTAGCGCCAGGGAGAGTGAACAAGAGGTTTCTGGCTCCCTTGGGCTGGCGAGGGCAAGAAGCACGTAAATGGCGCAATTCTATAGTTATTCAGTTCATAGAAAGGACGACGAAGCAGCGGAGCGACACAGCCCACATCGTCTTTTTTCACTGCTTTCAAGGCTTGCGTAACTTGGGTGACTGATTGAGCAAAGTTTCGTTTAAATCTGACAGAACAAGCGATCCCCCAGATGATGCTGCATTAAGGGCTGGTGTTGAGCGTGCGATCGCAGATGACAGAACGGGTAAGCATAGTGCAGTAGCTAGGCTAACAGTACAGTAAGGAACTGTTGTGCTAGGAATCGATTGAGAAGATTAGTCATCATGTTTCTAGTGCAACCTGTCCTTCGCCAAAACATCCAGTCTTAAACTCAAGGTTCCTTCGACTTCTGTACAAGTTTCAACCCCAACTCCAGGCAGATTTAACAGATAAATTCCAACTACCGTTTACAGGTTGATTGAGCATTGCTGCTTTTGGCTCAGAGTATCACTGGATGATCACAGATCACAAGCTGTTTTGAGCCTCAACGAATGCAATCGCACTCCTCACCCCTGCGATGCCCCTCCACAAGCTTCGTCGGTTCCTAGGGAGCTGCGCTTTGCGCTAATCGCGCTTTACCTGAACAACGCGCTGCTCCGCAGATACCGCAAGGGTCGCGCTCTGATGGTTGGTACCTTCGGTAATCGCTAGCGCTCGATGATGAATTGCGCGCTTTGACGGTCGATCGCTAAGTTGTGAACTGCGGTCAGCTTTGCTGACCTGAAGGCAATGCAGTTCAGGTAATCGACCAAAACTTACAGTGGAATGTAGACAATGCGATCTTAAAATTCAGCGATCGCATCAACTTCAGCAATCAAAATCAAATCATCCAGAATTTCCCCCAAAGATGCCTTGGGTCTGAGCGCGAAAATCCCAGGAATATGCTGCCCACGATCGAGGTGTTCAACCAAGTGGGTCGGCATCGATCGACGATTGTTCATCACCAGAATAAAGTTATGCTGTTCACACCATTCGAGAATTGCCGGATCGAGTGTTCCTTTAGGTGGAGTTCTAGATCGCCAACTGCCCAAACCGCTCGATCTGGCTAAAGGGGCTTGCGGAGAAATAAACTCCCAGTCATTCTAGAAGCAAGCAGAAACGCG
>NZ_JBJPHU010000065.1:0-37612 GCF_052939515.1 Phormidesmis sp. 146-33 | reverse complement strand
ATGAGGGATGAGGGATGAGGGATGAGGGATGAGGGATGAGGGATGAGGGATGAAGGTCTTTTAGGGAGAGCCGTTAAGGGCTGAATCCTCGAATTTGTAGCCGACCCCGATCACGGTTTTGACAAAGGTGGGATTGGCGGGATCGGGTTCGATTTTTTTGCGTAGGCGGGCAACGTGGGTATCGACAACGCGCTCATCTCCAAAAAAATTGTCGCCCCACAGCTTGTCGATTAGTTGCGTCCGATTCCACACGCGGCCGGGGTAGCTCATAAACGTGGACAGCAGATCAAATTCGAGGGTGGTCAGATCGAGGGGTTCTGATTGGTCGTTGAGGTGGCGGGTGGCCGATCGCTGATCCAAGTCAACCATAAAGCTGGCGGTGCGATAGTTTTGGGTTTGTCCGCCCTGACGCAGCGTTCTTCTGAGAAGCGCCCGGACGCGGGCCACCAACTCTTTGGGGCTAAAGGGTTTGACCATATAGTCGTCTGCCCCAGTCGAAAGCCCAATGATGCGATCGAGTTCTTCGCCTCGTGCGGTCAACATCAGAATATACGGATCTTTGCTGCCCGGTTTTTGCCGAATTCGAGCGCAGACTTCTAGACCGTCTAACGCAGGAATCATCAAATCGAGAATAATCAGATCGGGCTTTTGGTCTTGAAAGATCTGAAGGGCCGTCAATCCATCGCGGCAGGTGCGACACGAGAAGCCTTCTTTTTCGAGATAAAGCTGAATCAGTTGGGCGATTTCGGCTTCATCTTCAACAATCAGAATATCCATGCGGGTTATCAGGGGTAGAGATCGAGCAAGCTGTTTGAGATGACGGCTTCAGGCTGGCATTTGAGCCTCTTTCATACTGCCTTGCTAATGGAGATTCATCCAATTTTGAAAATAAGTTTGTCAAATCACAACAATAGCTGCTACATTAGATGAGTTGGAAATAACGCGGGGTAGAGCAGTCTGGTAGCTCGTCGGGCTCATAACCCGAAGGTCCATGGTTCAAATCCATGCCCCGCCACCAAATAAAACGAAAAGCCTTGGTTCTAGAAAGTTCCAGGGCTTTTTGCTATCTATTTGCTATCTATAATTACCCTGAACCCACAAAAGCAATTCTTTCATCCCTCCTCGCGCAGCGGAACGAAGTTCTCCCTCATCCTCTTGAAGGGCCTGTGTGCCAGGTTTGGTTCAGGGGCGAAAGTTTGTTCTATCCTGGAAGTCAGTAGTCTGAAAGTTTGCCTGATATGACGGTTCAGTTGCAGCGATCGCTGATTTTAGGTGGTGTCGGTTTGGCTCTGTTGACCTGGTTGCTAGAAAGCCTGAGTAGCATGGGCGACTGGACACCTGCGATCGTGTTGGGCAGTGGAATTGCCTGGTTGTTTCTCAAGTTTCAGTCTAGTTTGACGACTGTCTCTAAAGCAGCAGTTCCCATGAATTTGACAACGGTAAAAACGGCCCTATCAGAAGCCGAAGGGGTGGTCAATCAACTAGCCTCTGAAGTGCAGGATTTGACGATCGACGGTAGCGCCCAACAATTGTCAGAGTTGCGATCGCAGATTCATCAAATTGCGGCTGATTTGCATCGCGATCAGATTCGGTTGGCGGTGATGGGCGGTAAGTCGGTGGGCAAAACCACGCTGACCCAGTTATTAAAAGCGCATTGGGCGGCTAACCTTTCGCAACTGACGCTCGAAGACACACCGGAACTGTTTTCCGCAGAGGGCATCATTGCCGAACAGACTGCCTGGAAGCGGGCCCGATCGGCTGACCTGATCTTATTCATCACCAATGGCGATTTAACAGCAACTGAGTTTCAGGCAATGCAAAAACTGGCAGCCGCTCACAAGCGCATCATTCTAGTTTTTAATAAACAAGATCAGTATTTGCCCGAAGAACAGCAGGCAATTTTGCATCAACTCAGACAGCGATCGCAGGGAATGTTGAGTGAGTTAGATGTAGTCGCGATCGCAACTTGCCCACAACCTGTCAAAGTCCGGCGACACGAATCAGATGGCACGATTAATGAATGGCTTGAGCAGCGCGGATTTCAAATTGCACCTCTGGTCGATCGGCTTAATGAGATTCTATTACACGAAGGTCAACAGCTTGTATTAGCGAGTTCGCTTGGCAATGCAAAAGAGTTGAGAACTGAAGCCAAAAAAGCTTTGAATCAGGTACGGCGCGATCGGGCTTTACCTGTAATTGATCAGTCCCAATGGATAGTAGCGACGACCACGTTTGCGAATCCTTTTCCCGCATTGGATCTGCTGGCGACGGCGGCAATCAATGTGCAAATGGTGATGGATTTAGGCAGTTTATATCAACAAAAATTCTCCCTCTCTCAGGCAAAAACCGTGGCGAGTACAATGGCGGGCCTGATGATGAAATTGGGATTGGTGGAAGTTTCGACGCAGGCGATCGCGGCCATTCTCAAAACCAATATGGTGACTTATGTGGCGGGGGGCTTGATGCAGGGAGTGAGTGCGGCTTATTTAACCCGACTGGCTGGCTTGACGCTAATTGAATACTTTGAGGGCGAAGCGGCGGGGGAACCTGTGAAGCGCGACCCCTTTGGGGTCACTCAGAGAGATCGTCTCCAACAAGTTCTAGAAACCGTCTTTCAGCAAAATCAGAGAATTTCATTCTTACAGATGTTTGTCAAGCAGGCGGTCGATCGACTTAAACCTTCTACACCAACGCAACCTCCTGCCCCTGTACAACAATTTGATGCTTTACCCAAACCACAAGAAGAACCATTGCAATTGGGTGTCAAGTTAGTGAGTGAACCTGAGCAAGCAGAAAACATTCCTCTAGAGTTACCCGTTGCTCCGCTAGAGTTACCCGTTGCTGAAGAAGTTCTATTGTCTTAATTACGATGTTAGGTCGGAGGCCAAAGTGAATCTAGAACTAGAGCAAGCGCAAGCAGTTAAAGAGCAACGATTCCTCCTGTCTAATGTGACATGGGAGCAGTACGAAACGCTGCGATCGCTCCTTGATGAGAGTCATTCTGGCTTACACATGTTTTATTTGCAGGGAAATCTTGAACTATTTATGCCGTCTGATGAACATGAAGGGGTCAAAAAAACGCTTGCTCGATTGCTAGAGCTTTATGTATTAGAGGTCAATCTTCGAGTCTATGGTCTAGGGTCTACAACCTATCGTAAACAAGCAAAAGAACGAGGACTAGAACCTGATGAATGTTACTGCATTGGTTCTATAAAGGAAGTCCCTGATATTGCGATCGAAGTCATCATCACCAGCGGTTTGCTGGATAAGTTAGAGATTTATCGTGGGCTAGAAGTGCCTGAAGTGTGGGTATGGCGCAAAGGTAATCTTATAATTCATCGTCTGCGAGAAGACCAGTATGAGCAGATTTCTCAAAGTGAGTTTCTTCCAGAGTTAGATTTGGAACTGCTGACTCAATGTGTAATGATTCCTGATCAACACGACGCGGTGATGGCTTTTCGGGATGCGCTGCGGAGTCAATAAGCTCTCTTGACAAAGCTTGTGCGATCGGGTGAATTCAAAGTGAGCGTCTGCCAATCGAATAAGACGGACTGCCAATCGAATGGGACGGGCTGACAATCGAATGAGCGCGAATGACAATCGAATAAGACGGACTGCCAATCGAATCGGACGGGCTGACAATCGAATCGGACGGGCTGACAATTGAGTTGGATACGCTCACAATCGAATGGGAGAGACTGAACATCAAATTAGCGTGTGATTCCTTAAATCCTGCTTTCGCCACAATATAAAAAGACACAGGTTAGTATGAGAAGCGACCCCTTGCGGGTATCTCAAGGAGATCGCCTTCGGTAGAAAAAGCCATGTCTGAAGAATCGTCCTCAGCAAAAACGTCGTCTGAGTCAAAGTCGCCTAATCGATCGGAGCAGGTTGCAGATATTATTCTTAAAGCGATCGTGGCGGGGGGTGGCGCGAATGCGCTGTGGTCGTTTTTTAGAGAGAGCGATCTGCCCAAGGCGATGATTTCGGCGGCTTTTGCGTTAGGGGCGGGGTATGTGGTGAAGCTGATGCAACCTGTCCACAAGCGGGCTGAAGAAGGGTTGGATCAGATGGGCAATGCAGCCGTCAGGAAAAGCGAAAGCGTTTTTAGTCAAGCGTCTGGATTTGAGAAAAAGTATCTTGAAGCGCTCAAAGCCTACTGCGATAAGTTAAAGATTGAAGGGGTGAAGGGCTACTTAAAGCCTTTGCCGTTAGAGAAAGTTTTTGTGCCCGTTCGATTGAATTCTGACCCCACAAAGGCGTTTCAGGTTGACCGCATCAAAAGCATTTGGGATCTGTTGCCAAACGTCGATCGTCTAGAAAGTCAGGTTTGTCGATTGGCGATCGTGGCTGATCCGGGTTATGGCAAGACGACGCTGACGCGATTTCTGACTCTCAACTATGCAAACACATCTTATCGAGAACATCGTGCCCAAAGGTTGATTCCGGTGTTGTTGTTGCTGCGGTCAATTTACACCCAAATTCAAGATGAACGATCGCCTACATTACCCGATTTGATCACTGATCAAGTTCGACGATTGCCGCTATGTGAGGAGTTGAGAACGTCGAGTCAGTGGTTCAAAGAGCAATTGCAGCAGGGAAAGTGTCTGATCATGCTGGATGGCTTGGATGAGGTGCCCGATGGTCAGCGCGAGAAGGTGAGCCGATGGGCAAATTGGCAAATGCAAAACTACCCGACACCGTTGATTCTCACATCTCGACCCCACGGCTATGACAGCACGTTGTTTGACGGAATGCGGCAGGTCGGGATTCGTGATTTTAATCGAGAACAGAAATCAGATTTTATTCACAAGTGGTATCACGCTCGTGAGGAAGACTATTGGCAGCCTGCTCTAGAGCGAAGTCAAACGCAAGTAGAATCGAAACGACTAGATCGCCATCAAGTTGAGGCGCAAACTGAGTCGGACGCTCAAGAAAGTGCGATCGCGCTGATCAATCAACTCGCCCAAAATCCAGCGCTCAATGAGTTGGCTAACAATCCGCTTTTGGTGACGATCATTGCGATTACGCATCAGGTGTCGATTGCACTTCCGACTCGTCGAGTCACGCTTTATCAAGAGATTTTCAAAACGCTGTTAGAGATTCGTCCCAACCGACGGGAAACTCAGCTAACCCTCAAATCTGCTGAAGACAATCAAGCGGTGCTGCAAATTTTGGCAGTAAATCTGACCCAGCAGAATGTGACGCAGTTTACCCCAACTCAAGCCGCGCAGTGGATTCAAGTCAAGTTGTCTGAGCTAGGGCCGGATGGGACGCTCACGACTAAGAAGTTTTTGCAAGAAATTCAAGACATTGCGGGGCTGTTGGCGGGTGGCGAAAGCAATCTCTATCAGTTCACGCACAAAACTTTTCAGGAGTATCTAGCTGCGGTTGAACTCAGCCAGCAAAATCAGGAGGCAGTGTTGATCGAGCAGTTTCACAATCCCGATTGGAAGGAAGTCATTTGCTTCTATGCGGCGTTGCAGGGTGCGACAAAGTTTGTTCAAGTTGCATTAGAAAGTCGCACTGAATATGGATTGATTTTGGCACGACGAATGATCGTTGTGGAAAATAGCAAAGCTGATGCAGCACTGCGAAACCAATTATCTGAAGCATTGGCAAAGGCAAACTTAACGGACGAACTCAGGGCAAAAGTGCGACTCGAAGAACGGTTTCGTAGATTAATTGTGATCGACGACAAAACCCAAATCGATCCCAATTACATCACTTGTGGCGAGTATCAACTCTTTCTCACAGCACAAACCACCGGACAATTTCACTCACAAGCAATGATCCTGCAACTCCCCATGTGGCAAAGCGATGCAGTAAATCAACCCGTAACAGGTATCAGTTGGCAAGATGCACGGTGGTTTTGTGCATGGTCATCAACCTATGCACCTCTGCGATCAAGCGATACGGTGTATGACTACCGCTTACCAACTGTTGAGGAATTGCAAAGAGCGCCCGATCACAACAACTTGATTTCTCATACAAATTCCCTTGATCGCCCAGGTAATGCTCTGCGAGTGGTACGGACTGTCATACCTGAGCGCTATCGATCGCTGCAAAACTATCTCTCAAACGGACGGTGGGAGGAAGCTGATCAAGAAACATTCGATGTAATGCTAGAAGTTGCAAAGCAGAAAGAGAAAGGATATCTGAATAAAGAAGACATTCGGAGATTTCCTTGTAACGACATCTACATCATTGATCAGTTATGGGTAAAATTCAGTGGCGGACGATTTGGATTTAGCGTGCAAAAGCAAATTTATATTGAGACGGGTAATACACCAGATGGTCAGTATCACAAAGGCAGTTGGGAAAAGTTCTGCAATCAAGTCGGATGGATGCAAAACCAAGAGTACGTTGAAGCAACTCCTGATACCTCTGCTTTGGAGGCACACTTGCCTGCCGGAGGTAGAGTAGTTTGGGTAAGTGGGGGAGTAAAGATGGGCATCTTCTCTCGTATAGAGGCTTGTGATCTGTAGCACGAGCTAATCTTAGCATTTCCTGAAGTGTTGTTACAGCGCTATCTTCTACAACAACATTAGCGTTTCACGAATCTGATACTTAGCATCAATAACTTATGTCGGAAATAGCTGCTCTCCAAATTCTCGACGATCGTCCAAAATACGAACAACTTCGATCCCCTCTTGTACGACTCGATAGAAGATGTAGTGTCTCCCCATATGATATCGGTAGTAGCCTGGTCGAATGTCATCTCGTCGATTCCCCAGTCCTGGCATTCCAGCGAGACGATCGAACGTCTTATCAAGAAGCGTGGCATACTTCTCAAACTGATTGACTCCCCACTTATCCAGCGTAAAGCTCAAAATGTCTCGATAATCTTGCTCTGCCTGGATGGTTAGCTTATATTGCGGCATTGTCTCTTACTTGTCCGCGCTGTTGATGCTCCAATGACACTTCAGCTTTAATTTCATCTAGCGTTTGTTTGCTAAACTCTTGTCGATCGGCTTGCTCTGCCCCAATTGCCACCTCTCGACGCATCCAATCAATCAACTCAGGCGACTCATCCTCAGCACTCAACGTCAGCTTTTGTTCTAACGCTGTTTCGATCAGATCAGACAGTGTAACTTCGGGATGCTTCTGCAAATATTGCTCAATTTGGGTTGCCAGATGATCTGAGATTTCAATGGTTTGTCTCATGATGGAACGTCGATCGCTGAACGCCAATCTCATTGTAGAAGAACGCCGATTCATAGAGTAAGCAAAACTTGCACCCAAAGTCTGGCTCCAATTTTAGGCAGTGAAGCGATCGTTCTCGAAATCTTGAATCATCAACGCAAAATCAGCGATCGTCAAGCCAACGAACTCGCCGCCTTTTTTCACATCTCACCTCAATTGCTGCATTTAGACAAACCGTAGCTATTAATCGTTAAACATCAATCCCATTTTAGAAGAACGTCGAGTTGAATAATTTCTACGACGTATGATTGTGAGGAACTTTGAGCCAGAACGCTTGCTTGAAATTCTCCTAAAATTAGCAGCTTGGGGGCAGAAGATTTAAACATCCAAGCGAAAGAGCTTCATCGAACGCGAGCAAGACTAGCCACAAATAACCCAATAAAAAAGGAGAGCCATTTTTGACCCTCCTTGAGTTCGCTATCCCGAAAGTTATTGTGAGAAATAGTTAGACTCTGAATAGTTCAAATCGAGTGCAGAGTGCAAGTCATTTCTAATTCATCGTCCTACTTCATCGAAGAAGACATTTCATCTTGAATGCGGCTCTTAGCAGCTTTAAACTGAGTGGCGAGTTGCTCGCTTTCGTCGCTGCTGAAGTTGTCGCGGATCGCCCCAAAATAGGTGCTTTCTTCTTGGCGAACGTGATCCATCACAATGTCTTTTAGGCGATTGACAGCGTTTAGGAATTCATCAGAAGCAGGATTCATCGATCGAATCTGATCCATCAACACCTTCATCTCAGCTTGCTCATCATAGAGTTCCTTGAGGTCGGCTTCAGGATATCTGCCACGCACCGCAGGGTAGGCAACTTCCTCTTCAGCGCGAGAGTGGGCATTGAGATCTTTGTAGATCTGACCAAAGTATTCCTGACGTTTCTGAGGATCTTTGGTTTGGTTGATCTCCATGAACAAAGTGTTGACTTTTTGGTGATCCATCCGGATCACATCCTGAAGGTTCATATCAGACTTGTCAGAGGTTTGAGTCACGACACTACCCGCAACGCCTGTCAGAGCCGCAACCGCATCTTGAACCCGTGCCCAAAGACCTTGATCGGCTTCTTGCCCAGTGAGTTCACGAACGCCTAACACTTCTAGAACACCTTTAAGTTGCTCTTGGTGAGCGCGTTCTTCAAAGTTGACGGTATTGAGGGGAGTGATCGCAGCTTCTACGTCAGCACCCACTTTTTGAGCCGCTTTGTGAACCACCAGACCACTCATCACCACTTGATGCTTGAGCAATTCATGTTGGAAGACTTTTTCGTAAATGGTGAGTTCAGAACCCGACATCAACTCATCAAGCTTGCTGATCATTTGAGTGATCGCGTCTTTAGGTTCAGACTTAACGCCATATTGAATGATGACGGTTTCAAGAATGCCTAAGTTTTTTTGATCATCTTTCAGCATGTCTCTAAAGCGATCGACAATATCTTGATCGCTAACTGCCGAAATAAACTTTTGTTCATTAGAGATCAATAGCTCCAACAGCGCTTTCATATCGGCGAGTTTCATCCCGATCGCCATGCGCTTGGTATCATCAAGGGTCATTACCATTTTTCATTCTCCAATTAATTGATAGAGGATCGGCATTGCGTTCAGATATAACCATCGCGCAGACGGGCGATCGATTCATCCTTCTCACGACTGAAGGGAAAAGTTACTCAGGATACGCAATAATCTGACTGGAGGAGTAGGGGAGGAATGAGGGATGAGGGATGAGGGATGAGGAAGTATTTCTAGTCTTTAGTCTCTGGTCTTGAGAAGCAATAGGAGGGAGCGATCGTATGTATGACGTGATTATCATTGGGGCGGGACACAACGGGCTGGTCTGCGGGGCTTATTTGTTGAAGGCAGGATATAAAGTGTTGCTGCTAGAAAAGCGATCGGTGCCCGGAGGAGCCGCCACAACCGAAGCAGTCATTCCTGAAACGCCGGAGTTTAAATTTAATTTATGTGCGATCGACCATGAGTTTATTCACCTCGGCCCGGTTGTGCAGGAATTAGAACTGGAAAAGTATGGATTGGAATATCTATTTTGCGATCCGGTTGTGTTTTGTCCGCATCCCGATGGTAAGTATTTTTTGGCGCATCAATCGGTCGAGAAAACCTGTGCAGAAATTGCGCGATATAGCGATCGCGATGCTCAAAAATATGCAGAATTTACAAGCTATTGGCAACGGGCAGTGAATGCAATGGTGCCGATGTTTAATGCACCGCCCAAATCAGTCATTGATATTCTCGGCAACTACGATATTCCTAAAATCAAGGATTTGTTGTCCGTTGTAGGATCGTCAAATAAGGTGCTGGATTTTGTTCGCAATATGTTGACGAGCGCCGAAGATATTCTCAATGAATGGTTTGATGAGGAGATTGTCAAAGCGCCCCTGGCTCGATTGGCCTGTGAATTGGGTGCGCCTCCTTCTCAAAAGAATTTAGCGATCGGGGCGATGATGATGGCGATGCGACACCATCCTGGAATGGCACGGCCCAAAGGTGGAACAGGCGCACTGGTGCAGGCGTTGGTCAAGTTGGTCAAAAGTTTGGGGGGCGAAATTCTCACCGATCAAAAGGTCAAACAGGTTCTCGTTGATGATGGTCGTGCGGTTGGCGTTCGCATGTCTAATGGGCAGGAATATCGTTCTACAAAAGGCGTAATTTCTAATATCGATGCGAAGCGATTGTTTCTAAATCTCATGGATCACAGTGATGTCGATGCGGCTTCTCCGGAATTGCGCGAGCGATTAGAGCGGCGAATCGTTAATAACAACGAAACCATTCTCAAAATTGATTGCGCGTTATCAGAGCCTTTGAGATTTGAGCGTTACAATCACCGTGACGACTATACGATCGGTTCTATTCTCATTGCTGATTCCGTTAAACATGTCGAGATTGCTCACACGGAACCCGCGATCGGTCGAATTCCTGATGCCGATCCCTCGATGTATGTTGTTCAGCCGACGATGCTCGACCCGACAATGGCACCCGACGGCCAGCACACTTTGTGGATCGAATTCTTTGCCCCCTACCAAATTGAAGGCGCAGAAGGAACTGGACTCAATGGCACAGGTTGGACAGATGATTTGAAGAATAAAGTGGCCGATCGCTGTCTCGATAAACTGGCTGAATACGCGCCAAATTTGAAGAAAGCCACGATCGCTCGTCGAGTCGAAAGTCCCGCAGAGTTAGGCGAACGGTTGGGCGCACTCAAAGGAAATTACTATCACATTGATATGACGCTTGATCAAATGGTGTTTTTCCGTCCGTTGCCAGAATTGGCCAACTATAAGACTCCGATCGACGCACTGTTTCTCACAGGAGCCGGAACCCATCCCGGTGGCTCGATTTCAGGAATGCCAGGACGCAATTGTGCGAGAGTTTTTATTCATGCTCAACAGCCGATCGTGCAAACATTACGAGATGCAACAGAATCCTTGAAATCTACCTTTGGCTCCGTGTTAAAGCAGAAGTAGTGGCTCAAAATCGGGGAAAATAATTGAGGGCAGCAGCATTCCTGACTCGCCAGAGAGCATTTTGCGAAACTCTCTCATCTAAAAAATTGTGAACCGGACGATCGCATGACAGACCAAGTTTTAATTCTCGGTGGCAGTGGACGAGTGGGCAGTAAAGTTGCAGCCGATTTGTTGGCGCACACCCAGGCGCAGGTGACGATCGCCGGACGCAATCTCACAAAAGGCGAACACAAAAGCGAATTGTTGGGCGATCGAGTACGATTTCTCACGGTCGATCTCGCCGATCAAACCACCTTGCAAAAAGCGATTTCTGCTGTCAATGTGGTCGTCCACTGTGCGGGCCCATTTCACTATCGCGATGCCACTGTGTTGAGGCTGTGTATTGAACATGGAGTCAGCTATGTTGATGTTAGCGATCATCCTTCCTTTACGCGCAAAGCTCTCGAATATCGCACTCAGGCCGAAGCCGCTGGAGTCACCGCCGTGATCAATACGGGCATCTTTCCAGGCATCTCCAATAGTATGGTGCGGCAGGGCGTTGAGCAGTTAGATGAGGCAGAAACGATTCATCTCAGCTATGTGGTCTCTGGGTCTGGTGGGGCAGGCGTGACGGTGATGAGAACGACTTTTTTGGGGCTACAGCGACCCTTTGAGGCCTGGATGAATGGCGAATGGCGGTCGGTCAAACCCTACAGCGATCGCGAAGTCGTCGAGTTTCCTGAACCCTATGGAAAAATTGGCGTTTACTGGTTTGATATGCCAGAAGCTTTTACATTACCGGATACTTTTTCCGTCAAAACAGTGATTACCAAGTTTGCGACGGTGCCCCGCTTCTACAATTATCTGACCTGGAGTGTAGCGCGCTGGTGGCATCCAAGCTGGCTACGCAATTCAGCCGTGATTGAATTTTTGTCCTATGTCAGCCACTTTATGACCGATGTCACCGATCGCTTTAGCGGCATTGGCGTAGCGATTCGTTCAGAAGTGATTGGCACTAAAAATGGTCAGCCGACTCGCTGTTATTCGACATTGACCCATTCTGATACCGCGATCGCCGCAGGAGTCGGCACCGGAACCGTCGTGGAATTGTTGCTATCTGGGCAGTTAAAAAAACCGGGCGTATGGGCGATCGAGCAAGCGTTATCGACCGACTTGTTTGAACAAGTCATGCAGAGTCGAGGCATTACAATTCAGCATCGAATTGAAGAAGAGGGACAAGGCCTGGGCGCTGGCGAATAGAATTCGCGCCTAAAAGAACGAAGTCCGCCTTCGCAGACTAGCTCCAGCCAGGGGTTTGTTAATGCCGCGACGGTGGATTTTGTTTTTATAGCTGCGGTTTTAACCGCCAAGCAAAAAGTTTCGTCAGTCAATTAACGTCAGTTCGATGAACGCTTCGCTTCGGTTTTAGATCCAGGAACGCCCCCTAAATCCCCCACGAGTGAGGGACTTTGAACCAGAATTCCTCTCTGAAAGTCCCCCAAAATTGGGGGGTTGGGGGGCAGAAGCCGTGAACAACGAAGCGAAAAAACTCTCATCGAATTCACGTTCAATTAGGCTTCTAGACGATCGGGCTGCTTCTCTACCTTTGTTTTCTACCATTGGGCAGGGGCTTCGGCTTAAAAAGATTTTTACGATTTTTGTGTGAGTAATTCACATTTATCTCTCGTTAATTTTCACCCTAATCATATGAGCTTTCTTTCGATCGAAGAACTGAAAGAACTTGTCGAACAGCCGCAAGGATTATGTGTGTCAATCTACATGCCGACTGTGCAGCTTGGTTCAGAAACTCAGCAAAACACTCTCCGTTTTAAGAACCTAATTCGACAGGCAGAAGCAGAATTAGAAAAATATGGATTGCGCCCGACTGATGCAGGTCAACTTCTTCAGCCCGCGATCGCGTTGGATAACGATGAATTTTGGCAGAATCAAAACGCAGGTTTAGCTTTGTTTATTGCAGAGAGATTTTTCCGTTATTATCGCGTGCCGATCAACCTGATAGAACTGGTCATCGTGAGCGATCGCTTTCATCTCAAGCCATTAATTCCCCTGTTGAGTGGAGACGATCGCTTTTATATTCTCACCCTGGGTCAGCGCGACGTGCGTCTTGTGGAGGGCAACCGCTACGGCATTACTCGTGAAATTGAAATCGAAGGCTTGCCCAAGCACATGGATGAAGCGTTGCAGTATGACGAGACGGCCAAAGATGAACAGCGGCGACAGGGCGGTGGTGCAGGTCGTGCAGCCTTACAAGGTGGTGGCTCATATCACGGACAGGGAGGCGAGCGCGAAAACGTCAAGGAAGATCTGCTGCAATATTTTCACCTGGTTGATAGAGCGCTGCACGACTTTTTTCGCAATCGGCGATCGCCTCTTGTTTTAGCAGGTGTTAACTATTTGCTGCCCATTTATCACGAAGCAAACACCTACAATTTCATTGTTGAAGAAGGAATCCAACACAATACAAAGCAGCAAACCCCCCAAGAACTTCATGCAGAAGCTTGGGCGATCGTAGAGCCGCAGTTTGAAACAGACCAGCAAAAAGCGATCGATTACTATCATGAGTCGATCGCGGCTGGCAAAGGATCAAACAATTTAGATGAAGTGATTCAAGGCGCGTTTTATGGTCGTGTAGAACAGCTTTTCGTTCCGGTGGGTGTGCAAAGATGGGGACATTTTGATCCTGATTCAATGGAGCTTGAAATGCACAACGATGCTCAGCCTGGCGATGAAGATCTGCTCAATGCAGCCGCGATTCAAACCATTTTTCATGGCGGAACGGTCTACGCGGTCGAACCGGAAAAAGTGCCCGATGATGCCCCTGTCGCGGCAGTCTTTCGCTACTAATTGCCCTTGATTTAACGTGAATTTGATAGATTTCTGCGCTCCGGTTGTCGCTCCAAGTTTCCCTTTGTATCTTAAGAGTGTGGGTATCTTAAGAGTGTGGCAGACCGATTCCCGCTAATATCACTTTGATCTTCCATTGCCACAGATTCTCTACCCTCTGCCTACGGCTTCCCCCCTCATACCCACTTATAAAGGTGGGATTCTCTAGCTCCCCGCCTTACTAGGCTACCGTGTAGACACAAGTCGTTGTCGCTTCGTTTCAGTCGGCTTCAGCCCCCTAAATCCCCCATTCTGGGGGACTTTGACAAAGGAAAGATTTCCAAAGTTCAAAGCCAGGACGACAACTCAAAGTCCCCCAGCTTTGGGGGATTTAGGGGGCGAAGGATCTCAGCAAGGACATTGAACCGGAAATCTTGTCTGAAAGTTTCCCCAGAATTCGAGGGTTGGGGGGCAGAGGTTCTCAACAACACAGGGGGAAATTCACCATCAAATTCACAACTAACAATTAACTTCACAATTAACAATCAAATTCACAATTAACACGTTGAATTGGATGTTGTATTAATTTAAGTTGAGCGGCTGTTTGGGTTCATCTTTGTATAATTTTTATGCCCCTTCTACATCTCTTTCATGTTGTGCAGGATCTTCTTCTAGTGTGGTATTCCCTTCGACGTTGCGTTCGTACCACTTCATGAGAGGCGTTGCGGTCACACCGTGCAAGATCACCGAAAGAACGATCGTAATAAACGTAATCCAGGCAATGCGTTCTCCGGTATCACCTTTTAGTCCAGAGCCGAGTGCATACGCGAGATAGTAAATCGAACCAACGCCGCGAATGCCAAACCAGCCATAGAGCCAGCGAGTAGCCGGGTGACCAGGAAGGGCGATCGTACTCAGCCAGGCACCCACCGGACGAATCACCAAAAAGAGCGCCCCTGCCACGATAAAAGCATCTCCCGCAAAGCGCAGCATTGGTTCAACACGCAACAGAGAACCCAGCAGAAGAATCGTCCCAATTTCTGATAGTTTTTCGAGACGCTCGATGAAGTGTAGTTGTGAAATGGATTTATCAAGATCGCGACGGCGGCGCATCGTCACACCCGCGACAAAGACGGCTAAAAAACCGTAGCCATTAATAATTTCGGTGAGCGAGTAGCTGATTAAAACGATACTTAATGCGACGAAATCCTCCATCAACTCATCCACTGTTTGCACTCGTTGCAGCTTGTGATCGACCCATCGAATCACTCTAGCAACCAGGTAGCCCATGACCAATCCGGCAAAGATCGCCCAAAGCAAATCGATCGCCACCCATTCTTTAAACCAGTTGTCCCAGTTAGGGTCTTTGAGCGATCGCAGTCCAAAATAGACAAACGGAAAGGCCAGCGCGTCGTTGAGTCCGCCTTCAGACGTGAGACCAAATCTGAGTTCGTCGCGATCGTTTGGGTCATCCAATTGCACTTCAGACGCGAGAACCGGATCAGTTGGGGCTAAGATTGCACCCAA
The DNA here is from genome assembly GCF_052939515.1 of Phormidesmis sp. 146-33. Classification (NCBI taxonomy): domain Bacteria; kingdom Bacillati; phylum Cyanobacteriota; class Cyanophyceae; order Leptolyngbyales; family Leptolyngbyaceae; genus Phormidesmis; species Phormidesmis sp. 146-33. The sequence continues at coordinate 22,593 of NZ_JBJPHU010000065.1, read as the reverse complement.
GAGAATCGCTGGCCCCCAATCCATTTTGAGAACCCAGTGACCGATCGCTGCCAACGCAAAAATCGAGATGGGCATCAAAAATCCAATTAGTCGAGCGGTCGAATTCCACGCCCAAAGCCGCAAGGGGCGATTCATTTTCAGGCCGCAGCTAAACAGAGAAATCAATACTACAAATTCAGCAACTCGTTCTAAAAATTCTGTCTCCGGGCGAATTTGAATCAGATTAAATCCATAGGGACTGAGAACAATTCCAACAATGAGATAGATGAGTGCATAGGAGAGCGGCAAACGAGCAATCCACCCCGACCCCAGCGTCACCATCAACAGCAATAACCCAATTACCAGGAGTTCAAGGATATAAATGCTCACGACCAAAGTTTCTACAGGAATGTGCTTCAACTGTAGAAGGTTGATTTCTCAAAACCTACTTATCTTGTGAGAGATTTATTTCTTAATAAGATCTATCTGTGGAGGCATCCATTTTTTATGACTCGTTATCACTCATGAATTTAATCCTTTGGTAACTGAATACCCCGAATCGAGTAGTCCAACAACTGCATTGGATGTAAAACAGGGATTGTTTTGTGTTGTAGTTCTAAATGTTTGGTGATTTGTACATAGCAACCGATGTTGGCCGACGCGATAATTTGCGCTTTGGTATTGGTCAAGTTCTCAACTTTTTGGCGACCCAACTCTTCGGCTACGTCAGGTTGGAGAATGTTGTATACCCCTGCACTTCCACAACAGAGCGCAGCATCGATCGGTTCTCTCAATTGCACACCGGGAATTTGTTTTAATAATTGGCGAGGTTGCAGACTGATCTTTTGTCCGTGCAGCATATGACAGGCATCTTGATAAACCATCACTAATGGCTTGTCTTGAAGCGGAGAAAGTTTGGCCGTCAGCCCCACCTCTGCGAGAAATTCTTGAACATCTTTGACTTTGCTGACAAATTCTTTAGCCGTTTGGGAATAGTTTGGGTCGTCTTGCAAAATGTGGGCGTATTCTTTGAGCGTGTGACCGCAGCCCGACGCATTGATCACGATCGCATCTACACCCGTGTTAGCAAAACTGTCGATCATCTGACGAGCAAAGACTTTCGCCTGATCTTCTTGCCCCTGGTGATGAGACAGCGCCCCACAACACCCTTGAGATTTGGGCACGACAATTTCGCAGCCGTTTGCTGTCAACACTCTCACCGTCGCATCATTGACATCTGGGTTAAATAATCGCTGCACACAGCCCAACAGCATCCCGACTCGATAGCGCTTTTCTCCGTCAGCGGGAATAAAGGTCGGAATCGTATCCACAAACGCCTGGGGCGCGATCTTAGGCAACATCGACTCCATCGCCGCCAACTGAGGTGAAATCTGCTTGAGAAAACCGAGCGATCGCACCATTTTTTGCAGACCCGATTTTTGATACAGCCCCAACGGTCGCAACAAGACCCGCATTCGCTGAGGATAGGGAAACACCGAGAAAATCAGTTGTCTCAAAAGCTTTTCGGGAAGGGGGCGATCGTGGTTGCGTTCGACTTGAGGACGGGTAGCCGCAATCAATTTGTCGTATTGCACGCCCGATGGGCAGGTCGTCACACAAGCCAGACAGCCCAAACACGAGTCAAAATGCTGCACCGTTGCCGGAGAAAGCGGAATTTCACCTTCATTCACGCCATCCATCAGATAAATCCGACCTCTCGGCGAATCGGTTTCTTTGCCAATCACGCGATAGCTCGGACAGGTCGATAAGCAAAATCCACAGTGAACACAGCTATCGATCAGGGTAGGATCAGGCGGCTGATTGGGGTCAAAGCCTAGAAATCTTGCGGCCGTCGATTCAGAGGATTCAGAATTTGTGGAGGGTTCAAACGTTTGCATTCTAATTCTATTTTTCAAATACCGCCTACAAAACGGTGAGGACTTAAGCGTGCCGAAGGGTCAAATTGCTGCTTGATTTTTTTCATCACCTCGATCGCACTACCCGAATAGCCCCAAACCTCCATCTGCTGTTTGAACGCGATCGGCGCTTGCAGAAGAGACAAATAGCCACCCGCAGCTTCACAGATCGATCGTACCTCCAAAATTTGCGTCGATCGGGTCACGGCACTGTCTAACACCAAAAAGCCGATTCCACTTCCGGCATGAATCAGGGCAATTGCACTATTTAACTTTTCCTCGATTTGACTGAGAACAGCGACCGCTTCAGATGGTCTGACTCCTATTTTGCAGGCGATCGTGTCGGACTGGGCAGCCATAGGCATTTGTTGAGCTAATCGTTGCCATAGAATGGCTTCTGCTGACTCAGCGTAAAGGGTCGTAGACAATCCCAAGGCGGTGGCTAACGCTACCATCTGCGCGGCTTGCTGTTTGACACTGGCACCAATGCTCTGAAACCGGACGGCTAACCCCACGTCTGAACCCAGTTCTAAAGTTTTCATGGTCTGACTGGAGAGCAGGTCGATCGCGGACGGCTCTAACGCAGAGTTGATCAGGGTTTGGGTTGCTTGAGCAACTTTGTCTCTGTCGCCCGCCAATACCACGGTCTGAGAGGCTTCTGGAATCGGATACACGCGAAACGTCACCTGCGTCAAGATGCCCAACGTTCCATAAGATCCAGTCAGCAGCTTCATCAAGTCATAGCCTGCTACATTCTTGACGACTCGCCCGCCCGCTTTGACGATCTGCCCATCACTGCGAACAAACGAAACGCCCAAAAGCATGTCTCTCACACTGTTGTAGCGATGTCGTAGAGAGCCTGTGTCAGCCGTCGCGATGATGCCTCCCAATGTGGCGCGATCGGGATAACTGGGGTCGATCGCCAAAAATTGTCCCGCCTTAGCCAACACAGTTTGTAAGTCTGAAAAGCACAAACCTGCCTCGGCCGTCACGGTCAAATCCCCGATCGCATGGTCGATGACTCGATTGAGCCGTTGAGTGCTGACCACCAAATTCACGCCTTGTACTAGTCCGCCCCAGCCCAATTTACTCCCACCACCACAGGGCAAGACTCGCCAGCCATTTTCGGCCGCACAGGTTATGACAGCCGCCAATTCTGTTGAGTTGTGGGGATAGACGACATAGGCGATCGTACTTCCCGGAGCCGCTTGAGAAAGGGATGATCGCTGCGTCGCCTCCAGACTGTCCCAGGGACAAACACCAGCTTCTCCGACCAGATTTTTTAGAACGGCTTCCATCAGTAAATTTGTGAGGGGCTTAATCAAAAGTTTTTGAGCAACCGATAAACCATAGAGAGAACTACATAGCCAGAAGAGAAAAGTAGCTAAGTGACAATACCGTTGCAGATCCCATTATGCAGGGAACACTACCCTTGAACTTCAAAGAGTTGCGGAAAATCCTTAATATTCGGGGACAGCCGACCGGGACAGCCGACCGGAAATTCAAAGCCAAGTCCTAATGTCTTCACGAACCCTGCCGACGAGATCATGCAATTGCCCGATTCGCCACCATTCACCGCCTTGCAGCAAGCGATCGACCAGTGGATTGAGACGGCTTCTTTCCCCGATTCGCAGGTGCAGCAGGTGCGATCGTATCTAGCAGAAATTGGAAGCACGATCGCCCAGTTGCAGGCAGAAATTAGCCAATCCAAACCCGCACTCCAGGAAAGTGAGGAACGATATCGCCGGATTATTGAAACCGCCACTGAGGGAATTTGGGTTTTAGATACAGCAGAAAAAACCAGCTTTGCGAATGGCAGACTCGCTCAGATGTTGGGCTACAGCGTCGAAGAAATGCTGGGTAAGTCGCTGTTTGACTTTATGGATGCAGAAGGACAAGCGATCGCGGCCCAGTGTTTGGATCGTCTGCGTCAGGGTGATCAGGGACAGCACGACTGTAAGTTTCTCTGCAAAAATGGGGCTGATTTGTGGGCGATCGTCTCTGCCACACCCATCTTTACCCAGGGCACCTACAAAGGCGTATTGGCGATGATCACCGACATTACCGAACGCAGACGCACACGCGCCAATTTAGAACAATCGCTCTGTTTACTACAAACCACTTTAGAAGCCACAGCCGACGGAATTTTAGCGATCGACATCTCCGGCAATATTCTCAACTTTAACCACAAATTTTCTGAGCAGTGGGGGCTAGTCGAATCGTTAGATAGTGAGCAAGAACTATTAGAAAAAGCGATCGACCAGTTGCAAAATTCCCATGTTTTTTTACATCAATTAAAAGCAGAATTTGAGCAGCCCAATCTCGAAAGTCAAATTATTTTAGAACTCAAAGATGGTCGAGTGTTTGAGCGCTATTCAAAACCTCAGCGACTGGACGATCAGATCATTGGGCGAGTTATTAGCTGCCGAGATATCACAGAAGCAAAACGGGCAGAAATCGCACTAGCAGAACGAGAAAAACTGCTGCGAACCGTCGTCACCAATACGCCAACGATTTTATATGCCCTCGATCGTAACGGCATTTTTACCCTTTCTGAAGGCAAAGGTCTGAGTGCAATTCGGCGCAAGTCAGGCGAAGTCGTCGGGCGATCTATGTTTGAATTATACCAAGACCATCCAGAGTTGTTAACAGCAGCGCAACAAGTGCTGGCGGGGTCTGAGGGTAGTCTGACGATCGAGGTTAACGGCGTAATTTATGACACTCGCGCAACGCCACTGAGAGACAAACAAGATCAGGTTGTGGGCTTAATTGGAGTCGCTACCGATATCACTGCACAGAAAAGAGCCGAATCAGTTTTACGCAACGCTAAAGAAAGACTTGAAATTCGAGTAGAAGAACGGACTGTAGAACTCCGAAGCACCAATGAGCAGCTACAGCAAGAAATCGCTCAACGCAAACAAATTGAACAAAGTCTACGAGAAAGCCAAATCTGTCTACGATTGCTAAATAGCATCACAACTGGAATCACAGCAGGATTGTCAGTCGAGCAAGTCATTGAATCAACCATTCAACAAATTGGCCGCTACTTTAAGACACTGCGCGTTTTGTATGGGGTGATCGATGATGGATTGCTCACAGCCGTCCACTCGGTACAGCCAGAAACGATGCCGACCTTGCAGGGAATGGTCGAAGACTTATCTCAGGCACCCACTTATCTAGAAATTATCGATCGCCGTCAGCCGATCATCATTCAAGATGTCACTCAGGAGGCGTTTTTGTCCCCGATCGCCGCTTCGATGGTGGCCCGTAAGGCTTGCGCCATTCTCTCTGTCCCGGTGCAACACTCTAATCAAAAATTAGGGCTACTCTGCTTTAATGCCCCCGAACCTCGTGAATGGAGTGATTATGAAGTGGCGACGCTGATGGAGATTGCAGATTATTTGTCGATCGTCCTACAAGAAGCCCAAGCCCAACAAGAACGCCAGCGCGCAGAAGACCGATTGCGACTTTTAGAATCTGTAGTCGTCAATGGCAATGATTCGGTGATTATTACAGACGCAAATTCTGACAATCCCAAAATCATTTATACGAATGCTGCATTTACCGCTTCGACAGGCTACAGCGCCGAAGAAGTGTTAGGAAAAACGCCGCGCATTCTACAAGGGCCCAAAAGTAATCGAGTCCAGTTAGACAAAATTCGTCACGCTCTTAATCACGGCAAACCTATTCAAATCGAACTGCTCAACTACCGCAAAGACGGCTCTGAATTTTGGGTAGATTTGAACATTGTCCCGATCGTTGATCTCGCCGGAAACCTGACTCACTACGTCGCCCTACAACGAGATATCACCGATCGTAAATGGGCCGAAAAAGCCTTACTCGCCACTCAAGCTCGCTTCAAATATCTGCTTTCTTCTAATCCCTCGGTTATCTATACTTGTCAACCCAATCGCAATCGACCCTGCACTTTTGTTAGCGAAAATGTCATCCAACAACTTGGCTATGAAGTGTGGCAATATCTCAAAGATCCGCACTTTTGGATCGATCGCATTCACCCCGACAATCTGCCCAATGTGTTAACCAAAATGTCTCAACTCTTTGTCACAGAGCAAGTCAGTTGTGAATATCAGTTTTTGCACCAAGATGGGTCTTATCGGTGGCTACGAGATGGAATGAAACTACTGCGCGATCGCCAGGGGCATCCGGTTGAAATCATTGGGTCAGTCGTTGACATTACCGATCGCAAACGAGCCGAAAATCAAATTCGAGAATCGCTACAAGAAAAAGAAGTGATGCTCAAAGAAATTCACCATCGCGTTAAAAACAATCTGCAAGTTATCTCTAGTTTGCTCAAACTACAAGCCGGGTACATTAAAGACGATCGTATTCTAGAAGTTTTTAAGGAAAGCCAAAATCGAGTGCGGGCAATGGCCTTAATTCATGAAAAGTTGTATCAATCAGAGGATTTAGCAAAAACAGATTTCGCAGAATATATTCGGAGTCTAGTGAATGATTTATTTCGATCTTATTCCATTAGTTCACGAGCCGTTTCTCTCAATCTCACTGTTGAAGATGTTCGGCTGAGTATTGACACCGCGATCCCTTGTGGTCTGATTATTAATGAACTCGTTTCTAACTCCTTGAAATACGCTTTTTCTACTGAGAAGTTTGGTCAAATTAGTATTGCGCTCTCTGCGGAAACAAACGATCGCTATCTTCTAGTCGTGCAGGATGACGGGTCTGGGTTGCCCTCTGATATCGACTTTCGTAAAACAAAATCATTAGGATTACAATTAGTCTGTAATTTAACCAGACAGCTTCAAGGCACCCTTGATTTAGACCGAGAAAATGGCTCTACCTTCAAAATTAACTTTACCGATCAAAAACAAAAATTTTAGCCCATGCCAGCCGCTCAGATCCTGATTGTAGAAGACGAAAGCATCATTGCTTTAGATATTCAAAGCAGCTTGCTCAATGCAGGTTATGAAGTGGTGGCGATCGCGACCTGTGCGGTTGAGGCGTTAGAAAATGTTGCTCAATTTCAGCCTGATCTGGTGCTGATGGATATTCGGCTGCGCGGCGAAATAGATGGCGTAGAAACGGCTGAGAAAATCCGTCAAACTTTCCATCTTCCTGTTGTGTATCTAACGGCTCACGCGGACGAAAACACCCTCAGTCGCGCAAAAATTACAGAACCCTTTGGCTATATTCTCAAACCCTTTGAAGACCGAGAATTGATCACCACGATCGAGATTGCGCTCTCCCGTCACAAAGCCGAAACCGCAATTCAAGCTTCTCTCGACAAAGAACGAGAAGTGCATGAACTCAAATCGAGATTTGTCTCCGTTGTCTCTCACGAATTTCGTAATCCATTAAACGCAATTCTCTTTTCGACCGAGCTTTTAGAGCGCTACGGAGACCAATTAACGGATGCCAAAAAAACAACTTACCTTCAGCGCATTCAACTTTCAGTCAGGCGTATGAATCAGCTACTTAACGAAGTTTTGCTCGTTGGAGAAACCGAAGCAGGCAAACTGCAATACAAGCCAAAACCGATCGATTTAATCCAATTTTGTCAGGACTTAATCGAAGAATTAAAACTGTCACAAGTAAAGCCTTGCATAATTCAATTTGAGTATAAAGGCATTTCAATTAATCCATCAGAAAATGATATTCAACTCCCTTACTTAGACGAGAAACTGTTACAACACATCCTGACTAATCTGCTTTCAAATGCAGTTAAGTATTCTCCACAAGGTGAAAGTATCTTAATTGATTTAATCTGTAATCAAGAGAATGCAATTTTCCGTATTCAAGACCACGGTATTGGTATTCCAGAAAGTGACCAGGCACAATTGTTTAACTCCTTTCACCGCGCCAGTAATGTACATGGCATTCCGGGTACTGGGTTAGGGTTATCGATCGTCAAACAGTGCGTTGACTTACACGGCGGCACGATTGAAGTCGTCAGCGAAGTCGAAAAAGGCACCACTTTTACAGTCACACTGCCGTTGAGGATGCAGGCAAGCAATGAAAACAATTTTAGTCATTGAAGACGAACAAACGGTTCGAGAATCAATTTTAGATTTATTAGAAGCTGAGGGCTTTCGAGGCATTGGTGGAGAGAATGGAAATGTGGGGGTTAATCTTGCTCGTGAGCATCATCCTGATCTGATTTTGTGCGATGTGCAGATGCCCGATTTAGACGGTTATTCTGTTTTGACGCATTTGCGAAAATCTCCCGAAACGGCTGGGATTCCCTTTATTTTTCTGACCGCCAGAAGCACCAAGTCTGATATTCGATACGGCATGGAGTTGGGGGCGGATGACTATCTCACCAAGCCTTGTACTGCAACTGAGCTTTTGGGGGCGATTTCAGGACGATTAGCCAAACAATCTGCACTACTCAAACGCTTTAGTAGACAAGCGATCGCGAGACAGCAAGCCAGCGATCGATCTCGTCCCGACGTGTCTCAAACTTCCGCATCGGAGCAAAATTCTGGCACTCGCGATGGTCTACTCAACCACTTTTATCAAGAGCTACGAAACCCTTTGTCAAACATCAATATGGCGCTCTACTTATTAAAAACGCCTCCCTTGACGACTGCACCAGAGGAAACGATCGAGACGGTTCAGCGAGAATATGGGCGTGAATTGGCCATTCTTCAGCAAGTATACAAGCTGCAAGATTCCTTAATTCCAGAAAGTGCCCAACTGCTGCAATGCTGCAATTTAGCCGATCTGTTTGAGACCGAAGTAGACGAGCCAAACAGAGAGGCCCCTGCCTGATCTAGCCAACTGGAGTCAAGGCGTTTGATTTGATGGCATAAATAGGGCGAAGTGAAGAGACGATAAACGATACTCATTTAAATCCTGAATACAACACAGAACCGAGAATCCTGCAAATGAGGTAGGGGCAATCTCTAGACCGAAGCATTTGTAGCGAATCTTTGAATTGATATGAGACGTGATGGCTTTTTATGATCGCTTTCTCAGCTTTGAGAACTTTCGGATTGCCTGGGAGGACGTTGCAGAAAATCGGGGCTGTGCAGGTGTGGATGGGGAAACGATCGAGCATTTCGCCCTTAGAGCAGAGCAATCGATCGGTGTTCTTCAACAAGCTGTTGCTCACGGAACCTATCGCCCGTTGCCTCTGCGACAAATCTTGATTCCCAAAAAATCGGGGGGACTCAGAGAACTTGGCGTGCCAACGGTTCGAGATCGTATTGTGCAGCAAGCGCTTCTGAATGTGCTGCATCCTCTGCTCGAACCTCAGTTTGAGTCGTGTAGTTTTGCCTATCGCCCCGGACGATCGCATCTGGCGGCAGTGAGGCAGGTGATCCAGTGGCGCGATCGCGACCACACCTGGGTTTTGGATGCAGACATTGTGAATTATTTTGGCGAAATCTCGCACGATCGCTTGTTGGCAGAAGTGCGAGAACGGTTGGATGAGCCGAAGTTTTTAACGCTAATTGAGTCTTGGATTACGGCTCCTGTTTTGACGAGTGCAGGGTTAGTGATGCGGCAAAAAGGCATTCCCCAAGGTGCGGTGGTTTCGCCCATTCTTGCCAATGTGTATTTGGATGATTTGGATGAACAATTGACGGAACTGGGGCTAAAAGTGGTTCGCTTTGTGGATGATTTTTTGGTGATGGCGCGCACAGAGCGGCGAATCATTGAGGCCAAGCAAGAGGTTGCTGATTTGCTCAGTGCAATGAAGCTGAAATTGCATCCAGAAAAGACGCAAGTGACTAATTTCGATCGCGGCTTTCGGTTTTTGGGACATGCGTTTGCCAAAACGGTGGTCGTGCAGATCAAAAAGCCTGCCCAAACTCAGAACCTGACTAGGGCAAAAGATGACGGACTACGGCTGGTTCATGCTGATCCGATGATTCGACCGACCCAGATGCAGTTGGCCATGGTTGAGGCGCTGAAGTCCGCGCAGACTCCGATCCCGCCGCCGTTGTTTGTGGTGCTGGGCTATCAGGTGCGAGATCAGGGTGCCGTGTCGATCGCTTCGGATGAAACTACTTGGAAAATTGATATGGCAACGCTTTATCTAGTTCAACAGGGAACGGTGATGAGTCGCGAACAGGAGTGCTTTGTGGTGCAGCCGCCCAAAGAGCCGAAACTTGAAATTCCGATTCGAGAAGTTGAGCGAATTTTGGTGTTTGGCAATATTCAACTGACGACGGCTGTGATTTCGACCTGTCTGGAGTTGAAGATCCCTGTGGTGTTTCTGACGCAATTGGGAGACTACAAGGGGCATTTGTGGAGTGCAGAATCTGCCAATCTCACGCTGGAGACGGCGCAGTTTGAGCGTCAGAAAGATCAGGCGTTTCGGCTGGCGATCGCGAAATCGATTGTGCAAGGGAAACTCTGGAACTCTAAGCAAGGGCTGCTACGGCTAAATCGAAAGCGGCAATTTCCAGAAGTCGTGACTGCGATCGCTCGACTTGATGAATTGCGGGAATCGGTGGGACGGTTGGATGATGCGGCTTCGATCGATCAGGTGCGGGGATATGAGGGAGCGGGGGCGGCGCAGTATTTTTCAGCGCTGAGTAAGCTGATTGTCAATCCAGGGTTTACGTTTACGGAGCGCAATTTTCATCCGCCCAAAGATCCGATGAATGCGCTGCTGAGTTTTGGCTATACGCTGCTGCTCAACAATGTGTTTAGTTTGCTGCTGGCGGAGGGGCTGAATCCGTATTTGGGCAATTTGCATGGTATGGAGCGGCAACGGGCGGATTTGGCGTTTGATCTGATGGAGGAGTTTCGGTCTCCCATTGTGGATACGTTGGTGATGAAGCTAGTAAATCAGAAGATTCTCAGTCCGACTGATTTTACTTATCCCAAGGTGGGGGGTGGCATTTATTTGGAGAATGCGGCGCGGCGAACGTTTTTGAAGCATTTTGAGGCGCGGATTTGTGAAACGGTGTCTCATCCCGATGTGCAAACGTCTGTGTCTTATCGACGGGTGATTCAGCTTCAGGTGAAGCGGTATGTGAAGGCTCTGCTGGGGAGTTCTGGTTATGAGGCGTTTCGGAGAGTAATTTGATGTCAGCTCGATGAACGCTTCGCTTCGCTTTTAGATTCAGGAACGCCCCCTAAATCCCCCACGAGTGAGGGACTTTGAACCAGAATTCCTCTCTGAAAGTCCCCCAAAATTGGGGGGTTGGGGGGCAGAAGCCGTGAACAACGAAGCGAAAAACTCTCATCGAATTCACGTTAATTTGAGGAGGGCGGAAGAGGGAGGGCGGAAGAGGGAGGTTTTGCTCAACAAACTTCTTTCAATCTAAAATCGCAAATCTAAAATCTAAAGTGGTACAGGATGATGCTGGTGGTTGTGGTTTATGACATTCCTGATGATAAGAGGCGGCTAAAGCTCTCAAATTTTTTGGAGGGGCATGGGCGACGGGTGCAATATTCGGTGTTTGAGTGTTTTCTGAGTTTGGAGGAAATGCGGCAACTTTATCAAAAGGTGCAGGGCAAGGTGAAGGCATCAGAAGACAGTGTGCGGTTTTATTGGATTTCGCAGGATGCGGTGTCGCGGGTGTTGACCATTGGCAGTCCGTTACCTGAACCACCGCCAACTTGTTACATTGTTTGAGCTTTTCTGTGTTTTTTGGGGGCCGAGATCCGCATGTTTTCTGATAGAAACTCTGCTTTGCCACACAGGTCGGCGGATCGCTGAAAGCCACATTCTTTCGTTGACCTCTGTGGATCGCTTGCTGCATAAAGGTTTTGGCTGATGAGTTCTCTATTTTTTGCCTGAATGCTATACTGATCTCACAAGCAAAAAGACCCTCTGTGGTTTTGAGGCTTGAAACGCTTTCCAGGAGAAGGCTCTCTGGGGGGTGATTTTACCGATTACTTCAAATCGGATTAGTTGGAAACATAGTTGGTCATTGCCGAATCCACCTTGGAGAAAATCGGAATTTTACCGATTACTTCAAATCGGATTAGTTGGAAACTTATCAGCAAGCTGCTGACTAGAGCGAAAAGCAAGCAGTTTACCGATTACTTCAAATCGGATTAGTTGGAAACGAATATACAGCGACTCCAACCAGAAATGTTAGCGCATTATAGTTTACCGATTACTTCAAATCGGATTAGTTGGAAACCCCTTCACAATCAAACGTAACTCCTCTTCCGCTTCCACAGAAGTTTACCGATTACTTCAAATCGGATTAGTTGGAAACAATAAGTGCATGATTTGTTGTTCTTTTTTTAAAAGTTGTTTACCGATTACTTCAAATCGGATTAGTTGGAAACCCCTAATGATAGTTGTACAGATGTCCCAGAGTCTCCACTAGTTTACCGATTACTTCAAATCGGATTAGTTGGAAACCTGTAACGTCTCTTTTCTACTTTTAGCTTTTTCGCGCTGTTTACCGATTACTTCAAATCGGATTAGTTGGAAACAGATGAAGCTTGGTTGGGGCAGACAAGTGATCCCTGGTTTACCGATTACTTCAAATCGGATTAGTTGGAAACTCAATAGAAGGGTTTGCACACGTTGCTGCTTAACACAGGTTTACCGATTACTTCAAATCGGATTAGTTGGAAACTTGTTAAGGTTCTCACATTTCGCATCGGGATCTTGGTGTTTACCGATTACTTCAAATCGGATTAGTTGGAAACGCCAGCCAAACTGTGCCACTCTTATGCTCCAATCCCTCAAAGTTTACCGATTACTTCAAATCGGATTAGTTGGAAACCAATACTATATATCCATTCTGACAAGGTGATGCTGAGTTTACCGATTACTTCAAATCGGATTAGTTGGAAACGTTGTCACCGTTGAGGGCTTAGGAGGAGTTGGAATGCAACCGTTTACCGATTACTTCAAATCGGATTAGTTGGAAACAATAAACACTAAAACCGCTAAAACGGCGGTTACAATCAAGTTTACCGATTACTTCAAATCGGATTAGTTGGAAACTAGTAGATCGGAACATAACCCTCCTCGCTTGGCATATAGTTTACCGATTACTTCAAATCGGATTAGTTGGAAACCAGCAGTGGCGTTAATATTGGAAATGTTCCCGCCAGATGTTTACCGATTACTTCAAATCGGATTAGTTGGAAACTTTTCACATCAACTGCGTGGCGCATAAGGCCCCACGTTTACCGATTACTTCAAATCGGATTAGTTGGAAACCTGGATGTTCGATTGCCCATACTTGACCTGCGGACAGGTTTACCGATTACTTCAAATCGGATTAGTTGGAAACTTTCTTCCTTCTGTTCATCGATTTTGACGAACATGGTCGCGTTTACCGATTACTTCAAATCGGATTAGTTGGAAACTTGGGCTATTTCTCTTTGCGCCGCCTCTCTTTCAAAGTGTTTACCGATTACTTCAAATCGGATTAGTTGGAAACTTCGTTGAGCAACTTTCATCATGATCCCACGCAACGTCGTTTACCGATTACTTCAAATCGGATTAGTTGGAAACACCTGTGCTTGACCTTGACCTTGACCTTGCTGCTGCGTGTTTACCGATTACTTCAAATCGGATTAGTTGGAAACAACACCGCCTTTCAGGATGTCGTCTCCATCGCCGCCTGTTTACCGATTACTTCAAATCGGATTAGTTGGAAACGAACTATTGTTCAACACCGTTTGACTTGGCGCAAACAAGTTTACCGATTACTTCAAATCGGATTAGTTGGAAACTCACGACCGCCGCTTTCAAATTGGAAGAAGAAAGTGTCCGGTTTACCGATTACTTCAAATCGGATTAGTTGGAAACTTGAGGTTCAATGATTTCAGAGCTACCGTAATAAATGACGTTTACCGATTACTTCAAATCGGATTAGTTGGAAACTAAAGGTTCTGTTGCCTTGGCTAAACTGAACTGCGGGCAGTTTACCGATTACTTCAAATCGGATTAGTTGGAAACAAAGACAAGCCCATTGCCGTTTGAAAAATTGTCTTTACGTTTACCGATTACTTCAAATCGGATTAGTTGGAAACTTACACCAAGAAAGTCTTTCTTCGTTCTCCCTGTCCGGTTTACCGATTACTTCAAATCGGATTAGTTGGAAACACCTCAGAATTTCTACCGTAACCCGCAGCTTCAGGTTTACCGATTACTTCAAATCGGATTAGTTGGAAACAAAATGGAGGACGGAAGAACGAGGACGGAGGGCGGAGGACAAGAAAGAAAACGAGGACGGAGGACAAGAAAGAAAGGAAGCCGTATCTTGAATTTCTGATCTTTTTCCCTTCCTCTTCCGTCCTTCAAAAAGTGAGAAGAATGAGGACAGAGAGAAGAAAATTAACTCTTCTCGCGGAATTCCCCATCCGTCTATACGGTGGGGATGGATAGCGAGGGGCGCAAGCCCCAATCTCTTTGATATCAGCACGAATTTACAACAAATGGAATTCGTGTTAAAATAGCAACATGAAGAACGTTGTCAGGGTCAGAATTTATCCGACTACCGAACAAAAACAAGTGCTATCACAGGCGTTTGGTTGTGCCCGTTGGTACTGGAATAATTCGCTGAACACAACGAATGAACTTTACAAAGAGACAGGAAAAGGCTTATCTCAAGTCGGAATGAATAGCCGACTACCTGCTCTCAAGAAAGAGTATGAGTGGTTAGGCGAAACTTACAGTCAAGTGCTGCAAAGCGTGTCGCTAAACCTGTCTAGAGCGTTTGTCAACTTCTTTGAGGGACGGGCATCGTTCCCAAACTTCAAATCGAAGCATGATAAGCAATCAATCCAGTACCCTCAAAAAGTCCAAATCGTTGACGACAATCAACTGAAGTTCCCCGGCAAACTAGGCGTTGTTTCTGCCAAGATTCACCGCACATTTGAGGGCAAGATCAAAACTGTCACCGTCAGCATGAATCACGCAGGGAAGTATTACGCCTCTCTGCTATTTGATGATGACTTACCGGACATTGAGATTTCTTCAGACGGTAAGGCGGTTGGTATTGATGTCGGTCTAACTCACTTTGCTATCACTTCAGACGGTTCTAAGTTTGATAATCCTAAGCCTCTGAAAAAGCGGGCTAAGAATCTGAAGCGTAAGCAGCAAAAGCTGTCTCGCAAAGTAAAAGGATCAAATCGTCGCAAGAAAGCGCGTCGCGTTGTGGCGCGGGTACATGAAAGAATTGCAAACTCTCGGAAAGACTTCCAGCACAAGCTATCTCGCAAACTGGTGAACGAAAACCAAGTCATCGTTGTTGAGAATCTGGCAGTCAAAAGCATGGTGAAAAATCACTGTTTAGCCAAAGCAATCAGTGATTGTGGCTGGTCAGAATTTACCAGACAACTAAAATACAAGGCGGAAAAAGACGGGAAGACCTACTTAGAAATCGGTCGGTTTTTCCCATCGAGTAAGACTTGTCACGTTTGCCTCAATCAAGTCGGTAGCCTGTCTCTCGATGTGCGTAGCTGGACTTGCTCCAATTGCCAAACAAAGCATGATAGAGACGTGAATGCAGCTATCAACATTCGAGATGAAGGCTTGCGAGTATTAGCGTTAGGGACTAGCGCTACTGCCAATGGACGGAATGTAAGTCCGAGGGCTGGAAGGAAATCTTCCGTGTCTCAGGCTGTTCCGGTTGAAATTGGAAGCCCCATCCGCCATGCGGTGGGGTAGTTCACGCAGCATCCTTAGGCGAAGTTTTGCCTGCGTGTCCACGCCATAGACGAACAGCTTTGTTTGGGTCGTCGGGGGTTATCCGAGTCGCTAAAGACTCCCATTCCTCTAGCAGTTTCTCATGCTGTTCATCGGTGATGTCGGCAAACTCCCTCAAAACAGCCACTACGTGCAGTCCGATTGCTGTTTCCAGATATCGAAGGCTAATTTCGTAATTCAAGCTGAGTTGCTGTAGCACTTCTGAGGAATTGTCAATTTCTGTTAAATCAACAAACAAGATGGCTTGCCCTGGTTTCGCCCCAACAGGAAGTCTTAGGCTTTCAAGTTGTTCAATTGCGTTCATTTTTGCTCCTTTGATTGAGTGGCTTTGAACCAGCAGCGATATTGTTGATTGGCTCCCTGCTTTGGTTTTGATGGTTGCTGCACCCAGGAAACCTCAACACCATCTCTTAAAGCTTTCTCTCGACAGATTCGATTTGCTTCTTCTGGGCTTGATGCAAGAATTGGCTCATCGTACTCTACAACTTCCTCTACAACTTCTTCTGTTTCTGGATCGTTCAGCATTGGCATTGGGCTAACGGGTGCCAGTGGAGTCGGCGCGGGTGCTGACTGAGAAGGCGCACTGTAACTCCCTCCGTTGCCGCCGCCTACTGGAACTGGGTACATTTCATTTGGCTCACACGCTGTTAGCAGGAGGAGAAACGTCAATAGTTTTAATGGTTTAGCCCTTAGAAAATCCGGCATAATTTTGTTTGCTCCTTTGTTGGTTTCTTCAACATGGGGGAAGCCGTCTCAGTGGGGTGCTTGTAACACTCCACTAGGCGCATCTCGCATTAGTATGGTCATACTACCTTATATGTTTGAAAGATAGATGTCAGTCGTGAAGATTCTGTCAAGACGAGAGATTCTGGGCTAATCTGTTGGATGCTTGAGAGAGTAGTGGTTCCTCGTCGTTACGTAGCTCTAGCCGAAGGCATTCGCCAATCACTCGCTCACTGCGTTTCGCATAGCTCAAAGCATCAACTCGTCACCACCCGCGCTTACATCCCTAGGCACAGGGGTTTTACGCGCGACGGTAAACACTTGTTGTTGAAATGAATCACCTTGACGAATTGGTAAGATCAAACATTCACTCAGGGTGACTGGAGATGTAACCACGCGAATCAAACTCGACTCTATATGGTCAAATACCGCATCCATGATGGCAAGATAGGCAGGATACTGATCGATGTAATAAATTACTGGGGCCGAATCTAGAAATAATCGGCTCACCTGCTGAAAAGCGATCTCAAGCTTCATAGCCCCTCAACTACCTGATTTTCTCGTTCATCCCACTCGCGACGTAACTGATTTACCCATGCTTGAGCATCTTGTCCTCCTAACACGTTGGGAGCAGCACCCCGCAACTCTTGCCAACTCCGCTTTGAGTAAGTTTGAGCCACTGCGCGGCGCTTCAATTGCTCTGCTGCATGGCTGATCACTTCCAGTTGTTCTTCCGGTGTCAGTTGCTCAATTTCCTGCAACACTTCTTGCAACGACAAACTCATAATCCCAACCTCCTGAGATTTTCTGGAATTGCTGTCTCTAGTTTAGAACCTTCCACAAACGAACGAGGACGCAGAAACTTAACGGAACTGTACCTACCACTTTGTACGGTTGGATCGTCTTTGATAACTCAGCATCGGAATATCAGTTAGTTGCGGAAGGTATTATCACGCAGCCTCCCATTATTTATGATCAAGACACCTGGACTCAAATCAACAGGAGCGACTGTGACTGAAGCCGAAATCAGAATTCAACATCAAAAAATCAAAGAGGGTGTCAAAGTTGCTATCGCTCAAGCCCTCGAACGCCACCGCAGACTTGGAGAATCGATCGCTGTCTGGCAAGATGGAAAAGTTGTCATTCTAGAAGCAAACGAAATCCCTCCGATGCGTCTAAAGTAGCTGCATACATTCATGAAACGCGAATTCGATGGAGTTTTCTCGCTTCGTTATTGGGCACTTCTGCCCCCCAACCTCCCAATTTTGAAGGACTGTGAATCAAAAAATAATCTGATGCGATCGCTGATCCTCCCACCTCAACCCATTAGCTCATAAGATATAGGGATCTGGATCAGGGTGATTCAGAAGTTTATCCTTGATGGCTTCATTTAGGAAGAGTATGGCAGTCAAACCCAGCGATTTAGAGACTCGTCTCAACCATTACTATGAGCAGGTTCGAGCGATTATTCTTAGTCGCCAAAACCCCATTTCTGGGTTGCTCCCTGCGAGTACGGCCGTCAACGCTCACGGAGACTACACCGATGCCTGGGTACGAGACAACGTTTACAGCATTCTCGCCGTCTGGGGATTGGGACTCGCGTATCGCAAATTAGATACTGACCTGGGACGCACCTTTGAGCTAGAACACAGCGTCATCAAATTGATGCGGGGCTTGCTGTTTGCGATGATGCGCCAGTCCAAAAAGGTCGAGAAATTTAAAGAAAATCAGGCTCCCCTGGATGCGCTTCACGCTAAATACGATACAGATACGGGGGATGTCGTCGTGGGTGACGATGAATGGGGTCACTTGCAACTGGATGCCACGTCGATTTTTTTGCTGATGTTGGCGCAGATGACCTCATCGGGGCTGGCGATCGTCTTCACTCTAGATGAAGTCAACTTTATTCAAAATCTCGTCTACTACATCGGACGCACCTACCGCACACCCGACTTTGGCATCTGGGAACGAGGCAACAAAATTAATCACGGCAACCCCGAACTCAACGCCAGTTCTGTGGGCATGGCCAAAGCGGCTCTTGAAGCAATGAATGGGCTAAATCTGTTCGGCGTGCGAGGGAGTCAGACTTCTGTTATTCACGTATTACCCGACGAAATCGCCCGCTGTCGCACGACATTGGCATCCTTGTTGCCCAGAGAATCAAGTTCCAAAGAAGTCGATGCGGCGCTGTTGAGTGCGATCGGTTATCCCGCGTTTGCGGTCGAAGATGAAGAACTGGTCGATCGTACCCGCAACAAAATCATTGACCTTCTGGAAGGCAACTATGGCTGCAAGCGATTCCTGCGTGACGGACACCAAACCGTCTTAGAAGACACTAGCCGCCTCCACTATGAGCCGTGGGAACTCAAGCAGTTTGAACATATCGAGTGTGAATGGCCGCTGTTTTTCACTTACCTGGCGCTGGATGGATTATTTCGCGGCGATCGCTTGCAGGCTCAAGAATATCTGCAACTTTTGGATCGGCTGGTCGTCGAGCGAGACGGCTTAAAACTGCTGCCTGAGTTGTACATTGTGCCAGAGGCGGCGATCGAGGCTGAAAAAGCCAAACCTCACACTCAGACGCGCATTCCCAACGAAAACGTCCCGTTAGTCTGGGCCCAAAGTCTCTATCTGTTGGCACAAATGCTCAGTGATGGGCTGCTGGCGGTGGGCGATGTCGATCCGATCGGCTGCCATCTTCGCATCGGACAAATTCGTAAAGCCACCGTTCAAATCGCGCTGCTGGCCGAAAACGAGGCGCTGCAAACTCGACTCGCCGCCAATAATATCGAAACTCAAACTCTCAAGCAAGTCGAACCGATCCAAATTCGTCATGCGAGAGAACTGGCCGCCGCTTACGCTCAAGTCGGACGCAACGATAAACTGGGGCTGAGTGGACGACCCATGCGCCGAATGCGAGGGCTAACCACCTCTAGAATCTTCAAAATTTGTGGAGAAACGATCGCCTTCCTGCCGTCCTTTTTAGAACCTGAGCGCTTCTATCTAACGCTCGATTATCACTTTCTGGTTTCCAGCATCAAAAGCGAACTCGCCTACATCCATCGCCACTGGAATCATCTGGGCAGACCGACGATGACGCTGCTGCTGACTAATGAAATGCTAGACCTCGGACGAGAAGCGCTGCTCAATCTTGTACAAGAATTTCAAGAAGGGCTTTGTGGAGATGTACCCGTCCAGCTAGGTCGCCTCAATCAAATTATGCTAACGTCTGGGACTGAGCGAATCGATTCTCTATATGATTTTGAGTTTGAATCTTCCTCCGTCACGGCGCTCACAGTCACAAAGTATTATCTACCCTACAATTTAGAGAAAAATTATCCTCTCAGCCTCACTCAAGAATTCAAATTGGAGTATGAAACTGATGTCGATGCTTTATTAAACAATCTGCGCGAGTCAACCAATCTATATGAACAAATTGAGCTTCTCAGCACCCTGACCCGCCTAAAGGGATTAAACTTTGATACTCAGGTTGGGTCTGCTCTCGTCACCGTGATGGACTTACTCAATGAGGTCTACGCCAAAGCCAGTAAAGGCGATAAATCAGGGTCACCCTATTGGGGTGTAGTGCGGCGGGCGGCGGGGCTGCTTGATAAGGTTGATGTGGGACTGTCCGATGCGGTGACGGATATTGTAGTGCGACAAAAACAGATCGCTGTCGGTCGCGCTTATAGTGAAGATTCGCTGATTATGCAGCCGCTTCCTTATACAGAAGTGTTGGAAAAGATTCGTCACTTTTGTCGAGAAGATATTCGCGATCGCGTCCTCACTCAAGAGACTTTAATCTATCTCAGTTTACTGATCAAATCGGAGCCGGATTTATTTAAAGGATTGCTCACGTTACGAGTTGGCTATTTGATTCTCTTAATGACCAGTGACCTGGCCCAAGAACTCAAAGTCACCCAGGATGAAGCGTATGAACAATTGATGTGCCTCAGTCCATTTGAGATCAAAACTCGACTCCGACAGATTCTCGAAAGCTATGCTGACTTTAATCGCGCCCTGTTTAAACAAGAATCGCTGCGGGTAAAACTGCCCGATCGCGGTATCGATTGGGTCGTCATGTTAGATGAACAAACCGAAGTCGAACCTGCTAATCAAGATTGGTGGCGCAAACGTCAATTAGATGGTGCGTTAAATCGAGTTCCCAAAGATTTTTACCCCAGCGTATGGCAGCTTTTACATCACTGTAAGGGATTGGTAATCGGTGATAAATTAGAGCGACGCAACCGCCTCGATAGTGAATCTCTGATCATGGAAATGACTGCTGGCGAAAAGAATTTTGCACTGCAAGTAGAACACTTGTTAAACAAAATTCAAGCACCCGAATACCGTCAAGTGAATGTAGAAGCCCTCATGGAGTTATCGACTCTGACTGAACGCAACCCTGATTTGAGGATTGAAGAGTATATCGTCTTGGATGTATTAGTGGGCCATGCAGTTCGGCTTGCCTGGATTGATAAAAATATTCACTTAAGCGATCGCTACGATGAACATAAAGGAGTTGCCTGGCGATCGTTCTATGAAAGTTCACCCTACGACTGTGCCAGCTACATTGCCAAAGCTATGCGCTTCTTAACACAACTCGGACAAGCCAGCCAGGTTTAACGTGAATTCGCTTGATGTTAGAGCTATGAAATTACAGCGTACGCCAAAGAAACCCGCAGCGGCAGCCAAGTGCGGAATCCTTTAACTTGATAAATTGAGAATGCGATCGCCAGCACACCCGCAAGTAAGAGGTAATACACTCGAAAATTGCTGAGTAGCTCCAGGGGATAGCGCCACCAAAATAGAACACCGACCGAGAGAAGGGCTGTAATAATTAACAGACCATACAGAAAGAACTTGATAAGCTGACCGAGCGATTTAGTCATTATTCAATAAGGTTCAAACCTGAGTCCTTCTATTCTTCTACTCTTTTACGGATCTAGTGTGCAGTTCATGTGGCAAGACGACTAACATTCCTAATCACTCGCCGTAGATGACCCTGAACCTCAAACAGATCAACTTTTAGCGACTTGTACAGTGGAATTTTGAAGTACAACAGCGACTGAGAAAATCTGCGAACAAACAAGAATCCTCAGCTTATTCGCGGAATATCAACTCTTCTGGTTTGTACTGTAGCTTTAATTTGTCTCCGCTGACGCTCATCGCGGTAGAAAATTTAATTGATCTTTGATCGGGAACCGTGAACAAGCGATCGCTTCCTCGTGCTAGAGATTCAACAAACTGCCGCACCGTTTTTGTTTTATTTGAAGGGCGACCGTAGAATGATTCCAGTCGTCGCCATAGTTTTGGAAAGATAGGAGGGAGTTCGGCAAGATTGACTGGCGGTTTGATGGTGACTCCTTTAGTCGATGCATCTTTCGCCCAAATCCCTTTGTCTGCCTGCCGAGCGACTTTCACAGCTTCAGTCATCTCATCCCGCAGTTCTTTATAGAGCGTCTCATAGAACATGGGATAAACCAACCCCTCTATTAGCAGTTGATAATTGATACTTTGCTTAAGTAAGTCGCCCTCTAAGAAAACATCTGTACCATCTGCATTAGGTGAATTGCCTGTAAACACAAAGCAAACAGGTCTGCCGTTTTTGTCCGTGTGGCTAGACAAGATGTATCCTGGCAATCCATTTTTATTACCACCCAATAGTTCAATATTGGCTTCAGTCGCATCGGATGAAAAAGGTTTTTTCGCTGCCTTTTCTAGCGCGTCGATGGCTTCATATCGAAGTTGTACTTCTCCGCCTGGTTTAATATCAACTTGTCCTTCTAACTGGTCAAATAGGGTGTCATCATCAGCCAAAAATCTCACAGAGTCACCATCTGGAAAACCGCTTTTTGGATTGAAGACACCTTTAATGATGAGAAATCCCATTTTCTACTCTCCCAATTTGGTTGCAGTTACAGTTTGTGCTGGTGCGCCTGATTCCTTCTACAATCCTCAAGCTTCCATTTCCGTATTGTCTTCTCTAATCTCCCCCATTCCAAACGACCTCGCCAAATCTGGCGTTGCTGAATCAGGGGATGAATTGCCCAAAGCGGAGAGAAACCCAAGGTTCAAAGTCCCCCAATTTTAGGGGATTTAGGGGGCGAAAAGATGGACACTTCCCACAGATTCATTCCTCCAATCAGCAACGCCCCAAATCTAAAGGCGCTACTCCCTTCAAAAATTGATATTCCAAAAAATCAAAAATCTGTGTAAGATATTCCGCAGGTGGATATCACGCCCCGGAAATCTGATCTGGACAATCGGATCTCCGAGGACTTCCACCTAAGTTAAGAGCACTAACTTCGGAGGCGTTCATGATTGTACTACGTCTGCTTTGCGATGGGATCT
>NZ_JBJPHU010000064.1:0-37633 GCF_052939515.1 Phormidesmis sp. 146-33 | reverse complement strand
GGATGAGGGATGAGGGATGAGGGATGAGGGATGAGGGATGAGGGATGAAAAGATTAGTGTGTATTCTCAACTTCTGAATTCTGAGTTTCCTATAAACTTCTCTGCATTACTGAGTCCGAATATGAATGGTTGAGGCTGAAAGTCCGAAGTCCCGCGAAATTGAGGGGTCGGGGGGCAGAAGCACTCTACATCAAAGCGAAAAAACTTTATAGAATTCACCCTTAAACTTCTAAATGTATCGCTATCTGATATTCCACAAGCCTTACAACGTGTTGAGCCAGTTTACGGATGAGAGTCCGACTCAGGAGCGCCAAACGCTCAAGGACTATATTCCGGTGTCGCTGGTGTATCCCGTGGGGCGACTGGATCAAGATAGCGAAGGGCTGATGTTGTTGACCAATCATGGAGCCTTACAGCATCGATTGAGTGACCCCAAATTTGAGCATCCTCGAACCTATTGGGTGCAGGTTGAGCGGATTCCTACCGACGAGCAGTTGGAGCCACTGCGGACAGGCATTCAGATTCAACACTACAAAACTCGACCCGCGATCGTTTCGCTTCTCCCTCAAGAACCGGCCTTACCGCCCCGCGATCCGCCCGTTCGATTTCGTAAAACAGTTCCCACAGCCTGGCTCGAAATCACCCTCACCGAAGGACACAACCGACAGGTGAGAAAAATGACCGCCGCCATTGGATTTCCGACTCTGCGATTGGTGAGAGTGGCGATTGGGCACCTGCGTCTAGAAGGGCTGGCACCCGGACAATGGCGCGATCTGACTGATGAAGAACTGGCTCCTTTGCTCAAATTAAACCAGCGATTGCGGTTTCAATAAGACCTTCGACAAAATCACATACAAGACCGCTGCCACGATCACGCCATTCACAGGAGCAATATCAAAAAAGACAATACCCGTCTGATTGTTAGACGAAATATAAGCTACAACAGAAGCGACCACATAGCTGATAATACCAGCCCAATTAAAAGCAGGTTGAGTTTCATCTAACGAAGGGAACTGCCCCTGACGATAAAACCAGAAATCCGCCATAATAATCCCGCCAACCGGAGGAATCACAGTCCCCAAAAAGATCAGGTAGGGCACCAACATCTCATAGATACCTGCCCAGGCTAACACCAACGCGATCGTCGCTCCTCCCAACACAAACACAGTTCGTTTATTAATCCGAAACATATTTGCACTGGCTACCGCGAACGCATAAATAGTATTATCTTGCGTCGTCCAAATATTCAGCAACAACAAAACAATTCCACCTAAGAGAATGCCTTGTTGAGCCATCACCTGCACAATATCTTGATTGCCATAGACCAGCGCGCAATAGGCCCCGGCAAACACCATCAGACCATTGACTCCCAAAAAGGCGGCTAAAGTGCCCCCGATCGCGGTTCCGCCTGAGTTGGCAAAGCGGCTCCAGTTGGTTGATTGCGTTCCGCCAGAGACGAAAGTTGCGACAATTACGGTGAGTGCCTGACCGACACTGAGCTGTGCGGTAGGCGCGATCGCTTGGATGCCCGCAAATCCGCCGACCTGGTTGGTGGCGATCACGAGACTCCACAAGATCAAAATCACCATCAGGGGCACGGCCAGCCGACTCAGCCAATCCATCGCTCGATAGCCAATATAAGCCGTTGAGCAAAACGCATAAGTAAAAAACAAAATGCTCAACCAGTTCCAGGAAGGCGGAATTCCTAGTAGCTTATTAACCACATCGCCCACCAGCGCAGACGTGTAAGCATACCAGCCAATCTGCGTAAAACCGAGAATAAAATCAACCCAGCGAGACCCAATATTACCAAAGCTAAATCGCGCCATCAGCACCGTAGACAGCCCGCTTTTGTAAGCAATGTAGCCCAACGCAGAGCAGTAGAGGCCCAAGATCAGATTTCCGATCAGAATAATGCTGATTAAGTCAGGCGCAAATCGAAACGCCGGGCCAACCTTTCCCCCGGCAAACAGCGTCGTCGAAGTCAGCGCAAACCCCATCAACAAGGGGCCCAACGACCAGATCGATCGCCGCTCACTCCACGGCACCGGACTCAATGGATAATCTTCTTCAACCAGAGACTTTGCAGCCGTCTGCGATTTAATGGAGCTACTCATAACACCCACATTCCAGCGTTAAGGATGGGTGAATTTTCGCATTCACCGCAGGGTTGAAAAGTATTACAAGTGACTGTTTTTTGAGTTGCTTTCTCAGTACGGCGATTATGTTATTTCAATCATCTATTTGTGATTTGCTGCCTTCATGATTTGCTATGTGGGAGCATTGGCAAAAACACCCCCACCTTGTTGACCTAAATGATCCCAAATTGGATTACAAACTTGCCGTTTTTCCGGTTTCTGCCTGTGTCTCGATCGGCTGCACGTTGGTATAGCCCATTCCACTCGCAATCTCGCGCAATAACGAAATTTGTTCTTCAAACTCCAGGGACTCGATCGCGCCCAACGCATTGCTTACCGCCTCAGAGGGACTGTAGCCTTCGGGCATTCCGATCACCGTTTCTCCCATTGCTTGGGCCCAGGCGTACCAGACCATCAGTTGATTATTTTCCTTGAGCGCTCCGTAGGCGTGAGAATATTCGGTATCCGCTCGATTTACGATGTCACGCATCACATTCATCTGATTGTCGTGAGAAAGATTGTAAAACTCTTCCATCAAGATCGGCGCTAATTCTGGCTCGGTGGCCGCAGGGGCCGCAGGCGTGACCGACGCTCCCATTTTTTCATAAACGTAATACAGCAGCGCTAACTTATCGTCAGTGCCCAACTTGTCATAGGCGGCGATCGTCTGTTGGGTTTTTTCGTCCAGATATTCAGAACGCACCGTGTTTTGGTTTGCAGACTGAGCCATGAGTTATCTCCAAAAAATAATTCGTATTCATTAAAGAGGTATCAGGCTTTACAATTCATCGTCGCCCATCCTCCGACCGAAGTGGAGTCTCTCTTACGAAGGAGGTTCAAGATCTGCCCTCAGACGGTTCAGAACTACGGGGATCACTCTGCTACGGTGACAGCATCTCAAGATAGTTAGCCAGCGATGGCAGTCAAGAAATCAATAACAGGAGTTTTTATGTCAGATATTAACGATGTGAATCAGACCTACGACGCTCAACAGGCTGCCGAAGAAATTGCCGAAGGCGATCGTCCCGCTCCTCAAGTCGATGTCTCTAGCGACTATGAAGCCTCCAAAGAATACAGCGTCAGTGAAGTCGATCGTACGGGCGAGGGTCAAGAAGCTGCCGAAGCGGCCACCGCTCCCAAATTTGAAGTTTCTCAGCCCGAAGCAACCAAGTTCACCGCAGAACCAACGGGCGACCCCAACGACTATCTCGACATGGCTAAAGACGTTAGCGGCACCAGTGGATCGACTGGAAATGTGAGCGATGATCTGGTCAAGAAAGCGATCGAGCTAGGACAACCCGGACAATAAAAAATCGTCACTTCGAGAACGCTTCGCTTCGTCGGTTGCAGAATCGCGATCGCCCCCTAACTCCCTTACCCATAAAGGACTTTAAACCGGAAATCCTGTCCGGAAGTCCCCCAGATTGGGGGGTTGGGGGGCAGAAGCCTTGAACACCGAAGCGAAAAACTTCATTTAACCAACAGCACCGCCTACGTTATTTGGGTTCAAGAAAATCGAACTTTTTGTTGATCTTGCTGCTCAAAAACGTGGCTTGCGTCCAGTCATTCGTTCTGGTTACATCAGTTTAACGAAGGGCGGCTACTCTCAAATTGGCGACTTCGACATCGGGCAAATCTTGGAACAGGGCGGTACTGAGATAGCGTTCTCCAAAACTCGGCTGAACCATCACAACTAGTTTTCCTGCATTTTGGGGACGTTTGCCCACCTGGATTGCAGCACACAGCGCAGCCCCCGAAGAAATGCCCGACAAAATCCCTTCTTCTCGCGCCAGACGACGACCATAGGCGATCGCGTCCTCATCCGCAACCTGAATCACTTCATCGATCAAGTCCACTCGCAAAACCTTGGGCACAAATCCTGCTCCGATACCTTGAATCTTGTGAGGCCCTGGCTGTCCGCCCGACAAAACGTGACTATTCATCGGCTCGACCGCTACAACCTTAAAGTCTGGTTTGCGCGGTTTGATGACTTCAGCCACTCCGGTGATGGTTCCCCCGGTGCCAACGCCTGCGATGAGGAAGTCGATCGTGCCATCGGTATCGCGCCACAATTCTTCTGCTGTGGTTTCTTGATGGATTTTGGGATTGGCAGGATTCTCAAACTGTTGAAGCATGTAGGCTTCTGGTACAGCAGCCACAATGTCATTAGCGCGCCGAATCGCCCCTTTCATACCTTCGCTGCCGGGGGTGAGTTCTAGCTGTGCACCGTAAGCTTTTAGCATGGCTCGTCGCTCTTGACTCATCGTTTCTGGCATCGTCAAAATCAAGCGATATCCTTTTGCAGCGGCAACCATCGCCAGCGCAATTCCCGTATTGCCAGAAGTCGGCTCGACTAAGATTGTTTTTTGAGGATGAATTTGTCCAGCAGCTTCGGCAGTCTCGATCATGCTGGCCCCAATTCGATCTTTGACCGAAGAAGCGGGATTCATGCCTTCGAGTTTGACGACGATCTGAGCAACACAGCCTTCTGCTTGAGGAATACGATTGAGCCGAACGAGGGGAGTTTTGCCAATCAGTTTGGTAACGTTATCTGCAATGTGCATAAAGTTCTCCTGACGATGAGTAGCGGACGACCTTGAAGCGAGGAGGCTGATTTTTTCGCCCTAGCTCTGAGTATAGTACTCAATCTCGATAGGCTTTGTGAACTTCGGAGGAATTTAAGAAAGGTTAGGAACGATCGCTGCAATTTAGCCTAGATCATCACTCTGCAAACAGCCTTTCTTTAAGCCAGATGCCTTCTTTAGCGTGGAGATAGCGCGGATCTGGGTGAAGCGCGATCGCTCGGTCATAACACTGTAAGGCATTGCCGTAAGCCATCATTTCAGTCAAGAGCAGTCCTCGATTAAACCAGGCTTGATGATCAGTGGGCGAAATGGCAACAGCGCGATCGTAGGCTGCCAGTGCTTCTCCGGGTCGCTTTAGTCCACATAGCGCATTCCCTCGATTGTTCCACGCTTTATTATTGTTGGCGTTGAGGGCGATCGCTTGATCAAATGCAGCGACGGCGGCAGCAAATTCTCCTTCTACACAAAGGGCACAGCCTCGTCGGTTCCAGTCTTCTATACAGGTTTGGTCATGAGAAGTCATATCGATAGGTTTAAGAAAACAGTTGTAAAAAGAATGCGAGGTCTTCGATCGTGCAAAAAATGTTCTGAATTTGCAATCCATCCTTTGACTGACAACCGACCTAGGGAATTGATGGTGAGACAGTCAAAAATTCATGGCAAAATCAGAGTGAAAGCTGTTATTACCCAGGATGTTGCATGTTGACTTCGACTGACTTTAGCGGACTGTTTAATCAGCGTTTCTTAAATAACTTTTTTCCGATTCCGGCAACGAGTTCTCTAGCGTTGGGTTCAGTGACTCCCAGTTTTGATTTATTGGATGTCAATCACGATCGCTCTGTTAAGTTATCCGATTATCAAAACGATCGTCCTGTGATTCTCGCCTTCACTCGCATCTTTACTGAAAAGCAGTATTGTCCGTTTTGTTTTCCTCACATCAAAGCGTTGAATGAGCAATATCAGCAGTTTGTCGATCGCGGTGTAGAGCTATTGTTAATCACCAGCACTGATCCGGCTCAAAGCAAAAAAGTCGTTCAAGATTTGGGGCTAAAAATGCCGCTGTTGACCGATTCTAGCTGTCGAGTGTTTCGAGCTTATCAAGTGGGTCAAGCGTTGGGTGCGCCCTTACCTGCTCAGTTTGTTCTCGATCGTTATGGCATTCTGCGCTACAAACATCTTTTCTCATTCTTGGATCACAATGCCAGCGTCGAAACGTTGTTAAGCGCGATCGAGTCCCTCTAAAACTAGACAAACTGCTTCGATTTAGCCGCCTTTATCGCGGCAAATCAGGGCAGACAAACTCTTGTTGAACAGCAGTCAGCGTGATGGTTTGTTTTTGCTTATTGGGAACTAAAATTTGTTGAAGTTGTAGTGTTGTATCAGTTAGTTGAGCGATCGTTGCAGTGTAAGTCAGTTGTCCATCTTCAACCACGCGCAAAACACGAGGGGCAGCTTTGTCGATCGTCCAGGTTGAAATTCGGTAAGTCTCGACACAAGAGGTCTGGAGAAGGGTTCCGTTAGGCAGAAAGACATAAATGCTTCCCAATGCTGGCTTTGAAGGTGCCTTTGTGACCCGCCAAACTCGACTAAAAAGCTGCGTCAGATTAGCACTTGTCTTGGGCGGAGAGGCGGCGATCGAGACTGACGGCTGTAGGTTTTCTGCAATAGCCGATTGCGAACAAGTCACTACCATCACTAAAAAGCTAATAGGCAACGGTAAAAGATATTTGATCATGATGTTGATTAACCCTGTTTTGTTAACTTAAATTTGATCTATTTTTTTGCTTCGTTGTCTTAGACTTCTGCCCCCCAACCCTCCAATTCTGGGGACTTCCGGACTTTTGCCCTCAACCATTCATATTTGGACTCAGCGATGCCCAAAAATTCATAAGATCTTAGAATTCAGAAGTTGAGAATACACACTAATCCTTTCATCCCTCATCCCTCATCCCTCATCCCTCATCTCTCAAATATTGTTCATATCCAATCTCATCCAATTTTGCTTGTTTCTTCATCACAGTGTCAGCAAAACTTTGACGATAATTTTGCACCTTTTGTAAAAGCTCTGAATTGTGAGTTGCCAAAATTTGTATCGCTAATAATCCAGCATTTCTGGCATTGCCGATCGCCACCGTCGCCACCGGAATTCCAGCAGGCATTTGCACAATTGAATATAAAGAATCCAACCCTTGTAAATGACGACTCGCCACAGGTACGCCAATCACAGGTAAAGGAGTCAGTGCGGCCACCATTCCTGGCAAATGAGCCGCCCCCCCTGCCCCGGCTACAATCACCTTAATTCCTCGCTGGTGTGCTTGTTTGGCATAGTCCACCATGTGATCGGGCGTGCGATGCGCCGAGACAATTCTCACTTCATAAGAGATATTAAATTCTTCGCAAACTGCGATCGCGCCCTGCATCGTCGGCAAGTCAGAATCGCTGCCCATAATAATGCCAATTAACGGCTGAGTCATGTGATCGGAGTCCGGTAAACTAAATGAGGTTTTGAGAGGCTGAGAAATGAATCCGGCGATCGCGTCCCACCCTAACCTGGATATTATCAATGCTCGGCTCCCCGGATACGAAGGATTGCAGGTAATCTCAATTATTCAAGGCGTGATTCGCAAGATTGCGCCTCTTCAAAATCGAGAAGTCTCTGCGATCGCTCAGGTTCTCGATGTCGAAGGCGATTGGCTGTCACTGGGCGGAGTCGATTTGCAGATCAACGGTGCCTTGGGGCTAGCCTTTCCAGACCTCAATTCTGAGAATGCACACCAACTAGACACGATCGCCCAATTTCTCTGGGAGCAGGGCATCGATCAATTTTTACCCACGATCGTCACCACGTCAGTTGAAAACATTCAGCGATCGCTGTCCACAATTGCCCATCCCTCCTCCCTCCTCCCTCCTTCCTCCTCCCTCCTCCCCTCCCCCCCGATCCCCGGCATCCATCTAGAAGGCCCCTTCCTCAACCCCCAAAAACGAGGCGCACATCCAGCCGAATTTCTCCTGCCTCTGGCTGTTGAGCAGATTAAGCGAGTGTTGGGAGATTATGCCTCCATCGTCAAGATTGTCACCCTCGCTCCCGAACTCGACCCCACTGGAGAGGCGATCGCCTACCTCCGTTCTCTAGGAATCATCGTCAGTTTGGGCCATTCTCAAGCCACCGCTGCTCAAGCGCAACAGGCATTTATTCAGGGTGCATCAATGGTGACTCACGCCTTTAACGCCATGCCCAGCTTGCATCATAGAGAACCAGGGCTTTTGGGAGCAGCGATTGTCCATCCCCAGGTGCAGTGTGGTCTAATTGCCGATGGTCAGCACGTTTCGCCAATCATGATGGAATTGTTGCTCAGAGCCAGTTGCGGCATTTTTTTGGTCAGCGATGCGCTCTCCCCGCTCGGCTTACCTGATGGACGCTATCCCTGGGACACTCGCCAGATTGACGTGAAAAACGGCACCGCTCGACTTCTGGATGGCACACTCTCCGGCACCACCCTACCGCTTTTAGTCGGCGTACAAAACCTGGTGAAGTGGAGAATTTGTCCAGTTGAGCAAGCGATCGCCCTGGCAACTCTGGCCCCCAGACGAGCGATTCAGCAAAACAGTGGGTATCTTAACCAACCTGCACATCTGTTGCGCTGGCACCTAGACCTGATCACAGACGAATTGAAATGGTGGAGATTATAGAAGTATACGGAGCCACCGCACTCAGCTATTTGTATGATTTTTGTGTGACAGATTGATTTCTGGCTGACTCAAACCATTTTCGGTTTTGGGCTTGCCTTAGACTGCACGTTGAGGACAGCATCAGGGCGAGTGGCAATCCCCTGTGAACAAAAAAGGGGCACTTTTTTCAGGTGCCCCCAAGATACTCAGATTGACTTGTCAAAGCAAAAGTAACCTCACTGTCCACCAGCTTTCTAAATAGACATGGGCGAGATGTCTAAGCAGTGGTCATAGGGATTTTGCCTATCCGTAGGATAACTGAGAAACGTCAGGAGTAGTGTGAGCTACATGAAAATTTCATGAAAGCGAAACTTCCTTCGTAGCTAAATCAGATAGGTCAATCCTAAATCAAATATTTGCTAGATCGTTTTGCGCCTGATGCGTGAAGCGATTTTATTTTGCAAGTTATGCGTCCAGGTCACCCAAATAAAGATTTAAGCAAAAAATAAAACTTGTGACAGATTCTCGTTTGGTTGGGGGACGATCGAGTAATACCATTAACCTGTTGGGACTGACACAAAGTAGGAACGTCAACGACTCAGCACTGAAGTGACTGAAGCTCTCCAGCTTAGAAACCTCAGTTTCAGTTGACCAGCCTCAGACCTTCGCGGTCTACGTTTTTTGAGTCACGACACCCTGGGATGCGACGCTAGTCCCCTGCTCTGTCGTTAATCGTTAAACATCTTTATTTGGGTTAAGGACGTGCGATTAGCCGAACAAGCTCTTAAAACATTGGCGAAGCGAACATCACTCCGCAAGGAGGCTACTGCGGTAGCAAACATCGTCGCGATGCGTACAGGACGAGCGATTTGAAGCGGTAATTGTCCCGTTGAAAGTGCAATACAAAAGCACCCCGAATCTAGTAGTTCCAAGGCGGTCGCGACACCCAAAATCTAGGAAGAACACGGTGGTTAAAACCGCTCGTTGGCTTCCCTCTCAGGTCTAAAGACACTGAGTTTCCCACCTATCGAGGAGTTTTTATGAACGTAGTGGATGACAAAACCGTTGTGCGAGAGTATTTCAACCAGACGGGGTTCGATCGCTGGCGGCGCATTTATAGCGATGGTGAAGTCAACAAAGTCCAGCTAGACATCCGCAAAGGGCATCAGCAAACGGTGGATACGGTGTTGGGCTGGCTAAAAGAGGATGGCAATCTACCAGAACTGACGATTTGTGATGCGGGCTGTGGAGTCGGGAGTCTGAGCCTGCCGATCGCGCAAACTGGGGCAAAGGTTTTTTCGAGCGATATTTCCGAAAAGATGGTCGGAGAAGCGACGGAATGCGCCACAGCTTTGGGTTTATCTAGCAATCCGACGTTTTTGGTGCAAGATCTGGAGGAACTAAGCGGCAAGTATCACACAGTAATTTGTCTGGATGTGTTGATTCACTATCCTGCTGACAAAGCGATCGTCATGATTGAACATTTAGCAAGTTTGGCAGACGATCGACTGATTCTTAGTTTTGCGCCTAAGACGTTTTTGTTGACGATTTTGAAGCGAATCGGTGAGTTTTTTCCGGGGCCAAGTAAGACAACTCGCGCTTATCAACATCGAGAAGCAGAAATTGTCAAAGTACTAGAAAGCTGCGGCTTCCAAATTCAGCGAAATGCAATGACCAGTACGCGCTTTTACTTTTCTCGCATTCTAGAAGCGGTTAGAAAATAGTCAGCAAGCGATCGCACGGAATGGAGTTTTATGGCTACACAAATTGTCCGACTCCATTCCTTGATGAATCGCTAATCCTCTCGGCTATTTCTTCTTTTTTCCTTTTTCTTTTTTGGCTTTTCCGTCCAGTGATCCCTCGATTTTGGCGTTGAATCCGTAGATTTCACGAGTCCCGGCGAGGGGCACTAAATTAATAGTGCGATCGTCTCCTGGCTCAAATCGGACTGCTGTTCCTGCGGGGATGTCTAGCCGCATTCCTCTCGCTTGTTCTCGGTCGAAATCTAGAGCAGAATTGACCTCATAAAAGTGAAAATGTGAGCCAACTTGAATGGGTCGATCGCCTTGATTTGCTACCTTTAATTGAAGGGTTTCTTTGCCTGCGTTGAGTTCGATTTCTCCGTCATCAATCAGCATTTCACCGGGAATCATACGCTGCTCCTAATTAAATCTATTGAATGGGATGATGAACGGTCACTAACTTTGTACCGTCTGGAAACGTGGCTTCGACCTGCACTTCATGAATCATTTCTGAGATGCCATCCATCACATCTTCTTTCGTGAGCAGCGTTGTCCCATAGCTCATCAATTCTGAAACTGTGCGACCGTCTCTTGCGCCCTCTAAAATTGCAGCAGAAATGAAAGCGATCGCCTCTGGATAATTTAACTTTAAGCCTCGATCTTTGCGTCTTTCTGCTAGTAGCGCAGCCGTGAAAATCAAAAGCTTATCTTTCTCTTGTGGGGTTAATTGCATATTTATTCCGGTTGGTCACTATCGATAATGGCTTCTAGCTCGATTAAAAGATTGGGAAGATCCTCGATCGCGGTGCTCCATACAACATCTAAGTTGATATCAAAATAGGCATGGGTGAGACGATTCCTCATTCCGATTACTTGTGTCCAGGGGATTTGAGGGGTTTCATTTTGGCGTTCTCTAGTGATGCGAGAAGCGGCTTCTCCAATAATTTCAACACATTTTACAAGCGATAACGTCAGCATTCGATTGGTTTCGAGATCATTTCTAGTGTGGCCTTGAGCAAACGCGATCGCTTCTTTAGCCGCTGTTCTCATATGCAATAAGCGAACTGAATCATCAATGAACATACTGAACTAAAGCTAAATCAAGAACTTTTTGCCGAAAATAATGACTCAAGTCTTCAGGCGTTCGCAAATCTACCTTACGACCCAGCATTTCTGTTAGCTCGATCTCCATTCCTGCTAATCGAATCAGTCCAGGAATATGGTTCGATTCAAACTCGACCAAAACATCAATGTCACTATTAACATGAAAGTCATCCCGTAAAACAGAGCCAAACAAAGATAACTTTAGAATATGGTGCCGCCTACAAAAATCAGCAATTTTATCTTGAGGAATCTCGATCGGAAGTTTGCGCTTCATTTTAACCTCCGCTAAAGTTGCCAAACTCTGGGAATGCAAACCGGACGATCGCAGTAGAGTCCTCTGAGCGATCGCCAAACTTCTACAAACCACTGTCTTGCCTCCATTGTAGAGTGACCGCGATAGCGACACAGCAAGCCCGACATGAGACGAGTCACCCCTGCAAATTCGGGATTGCCTGTCCACAGCGATCGTGCCTTTTCGATGAATTCTGGCTCGACTGATTGCCCCACTAGCGCCAAACTGCCAATCACGGGGCAATTGTTCAAACCGTGGGGACTGGTGAAGGATTCTTCGCTGCCCACAAGCCTCTGGCGATCGATCCACAGCGGCCGATCTTCTTGCCAGACTTCGGTGTGTGATCGCCATTCTCCTTCGACGAACTTCTCGCCTCTGGCGCTGCGTCCAAATCGGCTCAGATCCCAGCCTAACCAGCAAGCGCCTGGTGCTAAATCGACGCGCAGGTGTTGACGATAAATAGACTGATTGAAGACGATCGTTTCTTGAGGAAACCATTCTAGACAGGCATCGGCATCTAGTCGAAGGTGCGTCGATTGTTGGGCGGGTTTGCCAGTGGTGCGATAGATTTTGGCGGCGGCGGCTGTGGTGATTAGCGCTCTGGAGGTGGGATGGAGTCGGAGATCACAGGAAAGGCGATCGCCGCCCACAAGTCCGCCTGCGGTATGGAGAATTACGCTGTGACAAACTTCGTCGCCCTCTGGATAAAAGGGGCGCTGTACTTTAAAGGGGGCTTGTCCGAGATTGCGGATTAGCTGAGTGGTGCCTTGGCGGTTGACAAATTCCAGGCAGAGGCGGCCGTGCCAATCGGTTGGGACATCAGTGGAAACGGGATGCGGTTGATTCACAAAATAAAGCGAGCTAACCCACCATTATTAGGCGTTGCTGATTGGAGGGATGAATCTGTGGGAAGTGTCCATCTTTTCGCCCCCTAAATCCCCCAAAATTGGGGGACTTTGAACCTTGGGGTTCCCGCCGCTTTGGGGCAATTCATCCCCTGATTCAGCAACGCCCATTATTATTTTGAAAAGATACCACTTTTAGGGAGTTTTGGTAGTTTGTCGGCTCTCATTTTGTAAGTGAGTCCTGAAACTTGCGGTGGGGAGAGTGTCTTTGTGCTTGCTTTAGCCCTGGGCAACTATGGGGAAACTGTCTTCTACAGCCCATGTGAATTGATTAATAACGAATTGGCGTTGCTGATTGGAGGGATGGATCTGTGGGAAGTGTCCATCTTTTCGCCCCCTAAATCCCCCAAAATTGGGGGACTTTGAACCTTGGGGTTCCCTCTGCTTTGGGACAATTCATCCCCTGATTCAGTAACGCCAACAGATTAAATTTTGCACTTAGTCATTCCATGCACAGACTTGAAACCTGCTGTAGTGTCTTTCAGAGGACATCCAAACCCATCAATATTTTTGAGACTGCCAGATCTTGACAGGAACTTTTCAGTGAACTACTGTTATCGGAAGCAAGTCATATTGAAAATAATTGTCAATAAATGATGAGATTATCCAGGTGTCCAGGATTGGGGCTGAACAGCGAGAAAAAGAAGTCGTCTTGCTAAAGCGATTTATGCGTTTGGGTGTGCTACTTCCGATAGTAGAGGTGACAGACGAGATAAAAGTTATTGCTGAAGAAGATACTCCGCCAGAGCCTCTTACCGAAGTGGAGCAAGATGCTAGCGGCAGTGGAGATGGGGCAACTCAGTTTTCACTGTTCGATGCCAATCCGGGAACAGTTGCTAGTGACAAAGTTGTAGTGTTCGTCGAGTCTGATCCCATTGTTGCTCAAGTACCGGAGTTGCTCAAGTACCAGAAGTTGCCTAAATACCAGTCCCGCTCTCGACTTCGATCGTAACCCCAGAGGTGACTGATCCGATTCCTACTCCAAGCCCGTCTCCAAAAGCATCTGCTGCACCTTCTTCAAGTCCCTCTACGACCCCGATCGCTTCTAGTTTCGCAGGTCAGCCCAAATAGCTCAATCCATGCAGCAACCAGGAGCGTTTATATTTTGAGCTTGTTTCCGGTTTCATCGTTGTCTAATGCCTTCGACCTTCGGAAGGTGCAAGGAGTTGCGCTTCTAATCATCGGATTGTTGTTTACACTTGTGGTTGCTCTCGCACAGGGAGCCGTTCAACTCAGCCCAACTGAGGTTTGGCAAGCACTGTTACATCAAGGTAATCCAACCTATCAAACTATTATTTGGGACTTGCGGCTACCTCGAATTCTAGCAGCTCTGATTGTTGGTGCTGCCCTGGGAGTGTCTGGGGCATTGCTACAAGGAATGTTGCGAAATGGACTTGCTGATCCGTTTGTGTTAGGCATCTCAGCAGGGGCGGGACTGGTTGCGATCGCATTCATCACATTAGGCGTTTTGCAAGCCTGGATTCCATTAGCCGCGTGGGTTGGTGCCATTATTACCGCCGCTTTAGTTTACCTTCTAGGCTACACAGGTTCAGGCATCTCAACTGAGCGATTAATTCTCGGTGGGGTCGCGTTTAGTTCGCTGTTTGGAGCAGTCCAGGCAACTTTGTTGTTAATGGCAGAAGACGGACGGGTGCAAGCAGCGTTGAACTGGTTAATCGGCAGTTTGAATGGTCGCGGTTGGACAGAAGTGAATTCGGTTGCACCTTACATTGCGATCGCACTCCTGATCGGGTGCTCTTTTGGACGATTGATCAATGTGCTGAACCTGGGTGACGAACTAGCGGTGGGACTAGGCATTTCGGTTAGTCGATCGCGCTTGTTGATCGGAGCCATTGCCACCTTATTAACGGCGAGTGCAGTCAGTATGACCGGATTAATTGGGTTTGTCGGGTTGGTTGTGCCGCATGGGGTTCGGCTACTCGTAGGAACAGACTATCGTTGGGTCTTGCCACTATCCGCGATCGCAGGTGCCTGGGTACTCACGTTTGCCGATTTGTTAGCTCGACTGGGAACTGTAGAATTGCCTGTGGGGGCGGTGACTGCACTGCTGGGATCACCATTGTTTATCTGGTTACTGTATCGCCGTTCTGCTGGAGTCGCACGGTAATGCTAATCAACTTTGATCCTTTTGCCTTAGAGACGCGATCGCTCTCTGGCGGCTACCACGGTCAGCGAATTGTTAAAAACATTGAACTAGCACTTCGGGGTGGAGAATGGTTGAGTCTAATTGGTGCCAATGGCTCTGGGAAGTCAACCTTACTGAAATTAATCAGCCGAATTTTACGCCTGCAAGATGGAGTCGTCCTGCTTGATGGTAAATCGATTCATCATCAACCTGCAAAGCTAGTAGCTCAAAAGTTAGCACTCCTACCACAACAGCAAACGATTCCGGATGGATTGACTGTACATCAGCTTGTGAGCCTGGGCAGAACACCGCATCAATCCTGGTTGCAGTGGGAATTAAATCGAGAAGATCAACAGAAAGTGGAGATTGCCCTGCTGCAAACTCAGATGGAAAAGTTTCGCGATCGTGCTGTTCAAGATCTCTCTGGAGGTGAACGTCAACGTGCATTTTTAGCAATGGCACTTGCTCAAGACCCTAAAGTATTGCTGCTTGACGAACCAACCACTTATTTAGATATTCGCTATCAACTAGAATTACTCGACTTGTTAAAGCATCTCAACCAAGAACGCAAGCTGTCGATTATCACTGTGTTGCACGAGATCAACTTAGCGGCACGGTATAGCGATCGCTTGGCGATGCTAGATCAAGGACAGATTTGGGCGATCGGGTCTCCAGAAACAACACTAACGCCTGAGAATTTATTGCAAGTATTTGGTGTAGAAGCTGTTGTGATGGAAACGCCAGTAGGAATACAAATCTGTCCGCTGGCTGCTCGCTGAGAACTTGAAATCTTACAGAATTTTGGCCTACCTATCGAACAATGGGCGTTGCTGAATCAGGGGATGAATTGCCCCAAAGCGGAGGGAAACCCAAGGTTCAAAGTCCCCCAGAATGGGGGATTTAGGGGGCGAAAAGATGGACACTTCTCACAGATTCATCCCTCCAATCAGCAACGCCGAACAATGAATATAGCCTGGAACATCGGTTTAACGACAATTGAAAACCACCTTTAACAGCCCTATCAAGCTTGGACAAAAGAGCGACAACATTTTGTACGTCAAAGATAGCCGTAAAGCAACGTGAATTCGATAGAGTTTTTTCGCTTCGGTCTTTAACGCTTCTGCCCCCCAACCCCCCAAATCTGGGGGACTTTCGGACAGGATTTCTTGCTCTGAGACTGAGAGCAGAAACGCGATCGCGCTCTACTTTAGAGAGTTGTCCGACTCGTTGTTCTAGTAATAAGAAGACCAGCGATCGTTCTTCCTCTTGACGACCTTCTTGACGACCTTCCTCTAGAATGCCCTGATAAATGACTGACTCGCGCATGATGTCCTCCCGAAGCACAACAGCTTAATGGTTGGGCAGAGTGCGATCGACAACCCGTTAATACTCTCCTCAAAAATTCGGTATTCCAAAAAATCAAAAATCTGTGTAAGATATTCCGCAGGTGGAGATCACGCCCCGGAAATCTGATTTAGCCGATCAGACCTCCGAGGACTTCCACCTAAGTTACACGAACTAACTTCGGAGGCGTTCATGATTGTACTACGTCTGCTTTGCGATGGGATCTTGAAAGGTTGGAATCAAGATCCTGCATACACTTCATACGATGGGGGAACGTTTGAGCCGTCAGCGTTCCTATCCTCTTTGAACTAAATAGAGAGGATAAAACAACATGGCCGTTAGGAGACACCTTCCTGACTCGGTTTCGTTTAGCTTTGAGTTGCAATGCTCGTTAGTGAGACGCTACCAAGTCACCGTTACCTTGGATTTGCAAGAGCGATTGATTTTTGTACCCTCTGGCATTCTCTCGGATGTCAGGAATTGTATTGAAGAGTTTGTTGAACAATTGAGTGAAGTTGCCTCAAATCAACTGGCCTATCTCAAATGGGATGGCACGAGCGATTTGACGACTGAATATCAAGTGATTCGCGTGTTAGCGGGCTATCAAATTCAACGGTCTTTAATGAAGTTCGATATTGTCATGGGGGCTGGTTCACTCATACATTTGGAGGAATTGCACAACAAAAAGACAATTCAACTGTAGGAGATTAGGGAGTTATGTCCACTTGGTCACGGCTCCCTTTAACGTCAGTTCGATGCAATCTTTCACTACGGTTGATTAATCCGGGCAGCCCCCTGAATCCCCCACGAGTAGGGGACTTTGAAGCAGCATTCTTCTCTTAAAGTCCCCCAAAGTTGGGGGGTTGGGGGGCAGAGGCTGTGAACAACGAAGCGAAAAACTCTCATCGAATTCACGTCCCTTTACTTCATCTTGAGATCGAAAATTCAATGTCTAAAAGTCCCCCAGAATTGGCAGCTTGGGGGGCAGAAGCGCAAAACATCGCAGCGAAAAAACATTATCGGACTGACGTTAATTCAGACTTGTTATCGCTGAATCTTTTTCACCTTACCTTCAGTGACGAGCGCTTGATAGATCAAAGCCGCCGCATCCGCACGGGTCGCCCCCCGATCGGGAGTCAATTTATTTCCATCCGGGTAGTCCACCACCAGACCCGACTCAACCGCCGCCGCCACTTTGCTGACTGCCCACTTTGGCACCTCTTGAGCATCTTGATACCTACTGAGAACCTGCACCGGGTCAGACTTGGGTTTGAGATTTAGCCCCGTCACCAGCGCCACCTGTAGCTGTGAGAGCGGAATCGGCTGATCAGGACGAAAAATGCCCCCCGGATAGCCATTCATAAAGCCTGTTTGAATCGACTCGTCGATCGCGCCCTTCGCCCAATAGTCCGCAGGCAAATCTTGAAAGGCTAAAGGCTGCTCCGATTTGGCCCTCTCAAACGCCTTACTGACAATTCCTGCAAATTCTGCCCGTGTCACTGGCTTGTCAGGCTGAAACGTGCCATCAGGAAAGCCTTGCAAAATGCCACGCTGAGTCAGTTCTGCAATATAAGGATTCGCCCAATAAGTCGCTGGCACATCCGAAAACCCCGTAACGCGAGGCGGTGGAGGAGACGCAGGCACCGGAGATGCAGGAGTCACAGCAGAACCAGTCTGAGGAATCGGGACAGGCGCGATCGTAAAGTTTTGATTGGGAGGATCAACCGTGGGCACACCAGGCATCGGACTCGCAGGCGCAACCACAGACGGCTGAATTCCTTCGCGCTCTACGGGAGACGCTGCCACACTGGGAACCGGACTCGCAACAGGAGCAGGACTGCTGAGGAGAGAAGATAGATCAAAGCCTGAATCAGGTTGACCGATCGCCCAGAAAAAAATCGCCCCAATGCTACCAAAGGCAACCAGAATGGCAATCAATTCGTCGGGTTCGAGTCTTCTACGAGAGGGGGGCGGTTCTGGGGAAGAAGTCATTTTGTTACACGGGGAATAAAAATTTCTTCTCCCAAATCCTAAAGCAAATTGCTCGATAGGGATAGTCTTTTAGCCCTAACTTGAGAGAGATTTTTGTGAATCTAATACCAAATTGAAAATAAGCTGTAACAGATCAACCAAGCAGGCTGAGTCAAAGTCCCTCAGAATTGGGGGATGTAGGGGGCGAGAATCTGTAGCAAGTAACCGTTTCAACCTCTGTTCAAAAATGGTGAATCAAACAAAATCGGCGTGTTGAATTGACAGTTATTCTTTCGATAAGTTTAGACTCGCTGTTTTGTAGAGAGCCTCTAGCGTTGTTCCATCTTGGGGATATTCAGCGACACCAATGCTGTAAGTAATATTAAATAAATTGCTATCGAGACTTGCATTTTCTAGTTGTTGAAGCGATCGCACCATATCCTTTAACCATTTCACCCCGTCGCTGTGAGTAATGCCATAGATGCCAATAATGAATTCTGCGCCATCCCAGCGAGAGACAACTTCTTGATGACGAAACGTTTGTTGTAATAAACGAGCGAGCTGAGAAAGAAGTCGATCGCCCAGTGCATGTCCATACTGTTGATGAATAAACTTCAAATCATTGAGTTCTAATATCCCAAAACAGAAGGGCTGCTGAAACCGATCGCATCGATTGAGTAAGTGATGGATTTCCTGAGTCGATCGCCAGCGATTAGACAGCCCAGTGAGCGCATCAAGGTCGGTTTGTTTGCGGAGTAGGCGAGTTCGTTCGAGTCGATTGAGAATGCGCGTCATTAACTCTGGCGCAACGACAGCCTTACCAATATAGTCGTCTGCCCCGACTGCAAACACCTGTTGAATGGTTGTTGGATCTTTTTGTCCCGTGAGAAATAGAATCGGCAACCAATCCCAAAGCGGATCATTTCGCAACTGCTGACACAACTCAATTCCGTTCATACCGGGCATTTGCACATCTAATATTAGAAGATCAGGTTGCATGGTCTGTAACTCGTCCCAAAATTTAAGCGAATCATTCAGCGTCGTCACCTGCAAGCCCCACGGTTCTAAAAGGGCCCGCAGCAAGCGCAAGAAAAGGGGGTCGTCATCCACAATCAAAATTTTGGCTTCGGACGATCGCGCCACGCCTTGATCGATCGCTTCCAGCAACAAATTAGGTGAAATCTGTTTTGACAAAAATTCCTGTCCCCCATAGCGAGCGATCGTGCCTCGATCCACCGCTGCATCACCCACAAACACCAGCACAGGTAAAGGAGGCATTTGCGACAGATCTTTGAGTAAATCTAATGCCGCTTGCTCGTTTGATAAATCCAATAGCACCAGATCAGGACAGACCCGCCGAATGGCATCTTTTGTAGAGGAATGATCAGATACGATCGTCTGCAAATGGTGCGCCGGAATTTCAGTAACAAGTCGATTGAGAAACGCCTGATCATCACTCACCAAGAGCGATCGCAGCGGTTCTGATTTTTTCGCTTCCTTCGTTTTTGTAGAGATCGGAGAATGAGCGCTCTCGATCGCTTGACGTAACGCAAATACTTTTTCCCAGACGGTATAAGCCTGGATTTGGCTCAAAGACTTTTGCCGAAACTGTTGTTCAAGTTGTTGAGCGATCACGGCTTCTTGTGATAAGCCCAGCATTCCCAGAGTGCCAATCAAGCGATGACATTCCTGTTCTGCTGTTTGTTGTAGCTCTGATTCTAGTGAGTGTTGTAATAAATTTTGGGCAGCTTGTTCTAATACAATCATGCGATCTATGAGTTGAAGTCGATCGCTCTGCCACTGATCCGTTTCGATTAGAGACTCTGCAACGTGATCGACGGGTTGATTGGCTGCTTGTGAATCTTTGGCATCGCCCGATACTTTCGCAAATGCCGCATTGAGCCGATAGCCCAGCCCATAAACTGTTTCAATCAAGTCCGCTGCGCCTGCTGCTTTTAGCTTTTGTCGGAGTCGTTTGATATGTGCTCTGACGGTTTCTTCTCCGGGCATGTCATCAGCGATCGACCAAAGCTGATTGAGAATCGCGCTGTGACTAAAAACGCGCTGCTGATTGCGTAAGAATAACTCTAAAAGTGCATATTCTTTACGCGAAAGAGTGAGCGGTGCCCCAGCATAGGTGACTTCACAATTGATTGGATTCAAACACAACTGTCCCCACTCCAACAGCGGAGACGCGATCGTAGTGCTTCGTCTCAACAAGGCTCGAATTCGCGCTTCTAACTCCTGCAAAACGACGGGCTTGACGACATAATCATCTGCTCCGGCATCCAATCCCAAAATTTTGTCAGTACTTGTCCCTTTTGCAGTCAACAATAATACTAAAACCTGATTGCCCTTCGCTCTGAGCCGACGACAAAAACTAAGGCCATCCAGGCTAGGCAACTGCACATCCAGGACAATCAAATCA
Organism: Phormidesmis sp. 146-33; assembly: GCF_052939515.1. NCBI lineage: Bacteria > Bacillati > Cyanobacteriota > Cyanophyceae > Leptolyngbyales > Leptolyngbyaceae > Phormidesmis > Phormidesmis sp. 146-33. Next base: position 17,309 of record NZ_JBJPHU010000064.1, on the reverse strand, counting down.
TAGTCAAGCGATTCGACAAACGCCCAACCCTGCTCACCATCGGCAGCCACATCCACACTATAGTGCTGCTCAATTAGAGAAGCTTTGAGGCGATCGCACAGGAGTCGATCGTCTTCTACCAGAAGAATTTTCATAAATTAACTTTATCAAATCTTTAAAGGGAAATATATTGTGTAAGACTGTAATTTACAACTTTAGGCAGGTGTTTTTCTTTTTACAGCATGAATTGTTACGTCAAATTAGCGTAGTTTTACTGTGCTTTTTTGATACGCTTAACTCTAACTGAGGCGAGTTTTTTTATCTGGTTGACTTATTATTTTTGAGTGCCCGCTATGTCTTTTTCTAACGGCGACCCCCTTCTAGTTTTGGTGATTGATGACGATCTTTTTACACGACTTCAGTTACGAAAGTTGCTTGAGCAGGAGAATTATCAAGTTGTAGAAGCAGACAGTGGGCAACAAGGTCTTCATCTCTATCGCCAACTCAAACCCGATCTAGTCTTGCTAGACGCGCTGATGAGTGAGATGGATGGCTTTACCTGCTGTGCCAAACTTCACGCTTTAGACCATCGTGCGCCAATTTTGATGATCACTGGATTAGACGATCAAATCTCAGTCGATCGCGCTTTTGAGGTAGGGGCCAGCGACTATGTGACAAAGCCAATTCATTGGGCAGTTTTGCGGCAGCGGTTACGATGCTTAACTCAGCAAACCCGTCTGCATCAACAGCTAGAAGCCACCAATCGAGTGTTACAGGATCTTGTCTGGCGTGACGATCTGACCCAATTAGCGAACCGTCGATGCTTTGATCTTCATCTCAAGCAGGAATGGAAGCGATCGACACGAGAACCGTTTCCGCTTTCTCTGATTTTGTTGGATGTCGATTACTTTAAGGCGTTTAACGACACCTATGGGCATCAAGCGGGCGATCGCTGTTTGCGGCAAGTGGCTCAGGTTTTGCGATCGGCAGGAAAGCGCTCTACCGATCTGATGGCTCGCTATGGAGGAGAAGAGTTTGCGATCGTGCTGGCTAACACGCCAATCAGCGGAGTCACCGATCTTGCTAACCACATTTGCTCTCAAATCAAAGCGCTGAAGATTTTGCATCAAGCGTCTCAGGTTTGTCCTTATGTGACCGTTAGCTTAGGTGTTGCAACAATGATTCCTACCGCTCAAACCATGCCGACAACTTTGATCGAGGTGGCAGACAGAGCGCTATATCAAGCCAAGAGACAGGGGCGCGATCGCGTTGTTATTTCAGAAGCAACGTTACAGATTGCGTGAGGCTCGGTTTTGAATTTAATGTGAATTCGAGTAAGTTTTTTGGCTTCGATGTTCCGCTCTTGTTGTCAAACCTGCTATTCAACAAAGCCGATTAGTTTAACTTTGGGTTGGGGTAAGTGCTGAAATTGGGCTGCCATTGCTTCGATTTCTTGGAGTTGTCCCAAGGCTAAACCGCAGGGTCGGCCGTATTTTGCTTCGACTCGATCGCTAGCAATTCTCAAAGCAGTGCGCGATCGCGTGATGAAATCTTCTAAGTCATATTCGCTGCCGGGGGTGAAGTATTCTTTGACAATCAGCGAGGGCGAATAGCAGGTTTCTTGGGAGCCGTCGGGCAGTTCGATTTGAAAGCGGATTTCTGGCATGGTTAACAAACCGTCGGTTGAGGAGAACAAAGCTGTAGTGACTGATTGTAGTGGGCAACATGTTGTTTTGCAGAAGCTTCCCAGGTGTAGCGATCGCAGACCGTTCGACTTTGTTGTACTAATGACTTTGAGACTTCGGGGTGGATCACTGTTTTCATGGCTTGCGCGATCGCTGTAGAGGAATGGGGATCGATTAAGATTGCCTGATCGCACGAGAGAAATTCGGTAAATGGAGGCTGATTGGCCGTGATGATCGGAATGCCAGAGGCGATCGCTTCCATGACTACCAATCCCCAACCTTCTTTGACCGACGGAAACACAAAAGCGTCAGCCAGTCGATACAGGGCCGGTAATTCTACGTCTGAAATTACGCCGGGGAAAATCAGTGCGTCGGCCACATTTGCCAATTCTGCCAGCTCAAAGAACTCGTCGCGATAGTCTTGATAATCAAATAGCGTGGCTCCCCCTGCCACAATTAATTGAGCGTTGGGATGAGAAGCCAAGACTTCGATGAATGCCTTGAGAAGAGCGATCGAGTTTTTGCGAGGTTCGATGCCGCCAACGGTTAGATAAATAGGATTGCCTCGTAAGGTTAATCGCTGTCTTAATGCAAAATCAGTACGATTGGGAATGGGAGAGAAACGATTTTGATCAACTCCATTCATTACTCTAAGCGCCTTAATTTGGTAGGTTTGCTCAAGCGCAATTTGCCAGCGATGACTGACACAAAAACACAGATCAGCATCGCGAATTGATCGATCTTGACAACGCTGTAGATAGACACTTTCGTAATCCTCAATATGATGAACAGTACGAATGAAGTGAGGAATTCTTTTGAGCGATCTTAAAATTGATAACGCATTCGCACTAATACAATCTTGAGCATGGTAACAATCATAAACTTGACCTGAAGCGAATAGATAATTTACAAATTCTTGAATGCGCTGATGAATCAAATCATCAATGTTGTCAGGAGCAGGTTGAGCAGGAACTAATTTAACCTCACAGGCAAGGGAGCGGTCGAATCCCAACCCATCCTTATCCAATGCATACACACAAACGTAATGTCCCTGTGAATGCAGCGCTTCTGCCAACTCCAACGTATGAATGACGCTACCTCGTGGCTTTGTCGAATAGGTGAGTAACGCAATTCGCAATTTCTGAGTCATGACAACCTCTTATCTCTGTTCACTTTTATTGTCTTGTAGAGAATCCAGTCAGGCTTTCTTTAGCTAAGTCCCAAAACAGAACGGATTGATTACCCGATCGCAACACTAAATGATGAGTCGGCTCGATTTCTCCGACCACTTCACAGACTAAATCTTGCTGACGAAACTGCGCCTGCACTGCCTCCACGTTCTCTGGTCGAACACTCAACAAAAACCCATAGCTCGGAAAACAAACCAGCCAATCTTCTAGCGACAACTCAGCCGGATGGGGAATCGCATCCAAATCGAGCACCGCCCCACAGCCCGACGTTTCTAGCAGCATTAACAGCGTGCCAACAATGCCGCCCATGCTAATGTCTTTCCCGGCATCACACAGATCTGACTCTGCCAAAAACGGCAAAATTTCATACTCTCGCCGCAACTGCATTGGATCAGCTTTAGTTGCCGCATTCCAAAAGGGATATCGAGCATGAGCCTGACCCCGAAAATTAGTCGCCATTAACAACCGATCGCCCGATCGCGCCCCAAAACTCGTGATCAACCGATTCGCTCGCCCCACAATCGCCACAGACAACGCATCATAAGGACTGTGAGCATTGGTATGTCCGCCGACGATCGGCACATTGTACGCCTGAGACGCGGCCCTCATTCCCTCAATTAAAGGGATACTCAGGGCGGTAGACTGACTCCAAATTGCATCAACAATGGCGATCGGTCGTCCTCCCATTGCGTAAATGTCGCTCACATTCACCATCACAGCACTCCAGCCTGCAAACCAGGGTTCGGTTTCGACGAGGGACGGTAAGATTCCCTCAGCCGCCAGCAGTAGGTAGCTTGTCCCATCCAAGATGGCGGCGCAGTCATCTCCCAACAGCACTTTTGAGGAGGATTGGGCGTGAGCGAGTTGGCAAGAAACGGCTTGAATGTCCTGCTTGTGTAGAATGCCGATCGACTTCTGTAACCGTTTGACCAGATCGATTAACATTACGACGCTTCCTGAGACAGGGCGGGATGCAGATCAGAAGTGGGCGGGTAGTAGCTCAAATCAGCTTCCATCAGGTGATGCGGCAGTCCGCAGACGGTGATTTCTTCTAGAAAATTCCAGTGCAGTCGTTGAAAAAATCGCACGTTTTGTAGCTGTACCGTTGCCAAAAATTTCTCACAGCCCCAGGTGTTGGCCGTTGTCACCGCTTTGTGGATCAAGCCTTTACCAATCCGACCAACGCGCCGATGATCTGGATGAACGCCTAACCGACCGCCATACCAGAGTCGAGGTTCTGGCTCATAAATACGAACGATACCGAGAATGGACGATGTAGAGCTTTGAGATAGCGCAATGATAGGGTGAGCGATCGTATCAATCTCATCCACGTCACTTTCAGAGAATAAGGATTGCTCCGCTACGAAGATTGCATGACGCAAGGCAAAATAAGCAGTAACTTCAGACGGTGTGATTGCGAGTTTGAATAAATAAGACATTGCTAGAAAAACTGCTGGAATTAAGATTCAAAAACCGATAAGGCAGAACAGGCCCCACATTTTCCACAGCCTGCTTTAATTGATTTTGAGGACATTCCAGCCCGATCGAGCATTCCACCAACTTGCTGATAAAGACTGTACATAAACTCACTGCTAGGAGGCGCATGAGTCGCGAGAGGCGTTCCGCTAATTGGCACAAACGGCACCACAAAGGGATAAACACCGATCGCAATCAGTCGATCGCAAGCCTGTAAAAGCGTCGGCAAATCGTCCCCCAAACCTGCTAACAAATAAGTGCTGACCTGTCCCCAACCAAAAACGCGAACGGCCGCCTCAAACGCCTCAAAGTAGTAATCAATCGGCACCGTTGCTTTACCAGGCATAATCCGCGATCGTACCTCTGCACTGACTGCCTCCAAATGCATTCCCAAACTATCTACGCCTGCGTCCCTCAGTCGCCCAAACCAGACAAAATCATCCGGAGGTTCACACTGAGCCTGAATGGGTAGATGAACCCGATTTTTGATCGCTCTGGCACATTCAGTTAGGTAGGCGGCTCCCCGATCGCTCGTGTTGGGCGTTCCTGTGGTCATCACCATGTGCTGAATGCCATCGAGTCGAACGGCGGCTTCTGCGACTTCTGCGAGTTGAGCGGGAGATTTGCGAGCGATCGTGCGATCGGCTGACAACGATTGACCAATGGCGCAAAACTGACAGGAAGTGGTGACATCGCCATAGCGTGTACAGGTTTGCAAAACGGTGGTTGCCAATACGTCTCGGCTGTGCAGCAACGCGATCTTCCAGTAGGGAATGCCATCTGCGGTTGTCAAGCTATAAAACTTGGGCTGAGAAGGAAAATTAATCGCTGCGATCGCGGCTCCATCCAATTCCAATATGGTTTGCTTGGTGGACGCATCAAATCGTGCGCTGTAGGGTGATTGAGCCGCCGCACTGGTGAAGACGGGAACCATCACGGTTGTATTGTCGATCGCGATCGCTTTGTGATCCGAGGGCCCTGCGCCGCCTTTGCGTCCAGACGCTCCCATTCCATGCTCGATCAGGTTTAATCCCTGTGACTGAAGATTGGTAATTAGCTGTTGTTTATCCATTCACTTTATTGATCAAGAATGATGGAATGATCAGAGTTCAGACGTTCTTCTAGCATTTCTAATCCGGTTAGATTGAAATCAGAATTTACGCGAAAATCTGTTCTAGAATCTATTTCAACCGACGTTCTTAATTCTGTGTTGACTTGTAGTTGAAGTAGGTCAGGACGCGCATAGTGACCCACGGAATCCATCATGCGTTTGCGTTTTGTGATGAGAGAAAAATCGAGGTCAGCGATCGCCATGCCTTCTCCCTCGACGATCGGCGGACAAAGATGCACACCTTCAGGGCTAATGATTGCTGTATTGCAGCCCCCACTCAGCACTTTTTGCAGCTTTTCATCTGGGGTAACTTGGGCGATTTGCTCTGGAGACAGCCAGCCTGTCGAGTTGATTACAAAACACCCCGCTTCTAACGCATGATGGCGAATCGTCACCTCAATCTGGTCTGCAAAAATCTGCCCCACCATTGACCCTGGAAACTGAGCGCAATGAATTTGTTCATGTTGAGCCATCAGCGCAAATCGAGCCAGCGGATTGTAATGTTCCCAGCAGGCCAGGGCACCGAGTTTACCGATCGCACTTTGCACCACTTTTAGCCCTGATCCGTCTCCCTGCCCCCAGACCATCCGCTCGTGATAGGTGGGCGTAATTTTGCGGCGTTTGAGCAACAAAGAACCATCCGCATCAAAAATCAATTGTGTGTTGTAGAGCGATCCGTTATCTCGTTCAGTTACGCCCAAAACGACAACCATCTGATGCGATCGCGCCGCCCGACTTACCGCCTCCGTTGTCACACTCGGAACTTCTACCGCTTCTTGATAAAGCCGCATGTGTTCTTTGCCCATCAAAACCGGAGGCTGAACGAAGGAAAAGTAAGGATAGTAAGGAACAACCGTTTCGGGAAAAACAATCAACTGTACGCCCTGTTTGGCGGCATCGTCGATCGCATTCAATACCTTCTCGATCGTTCCTTCTCGACTAAACAACACAGGACTGATCTGCACCGCCGCCGCTCGGACAATGGGTAACATATTCACGCCTCATTAACGTCTCGATCGGGTTTCTCGTGTCGTCTAGCGCTTCTGCCCCCCACCCCCCCTTATTGGGCGACTTTAAGACAAGAATTTTGGTTCAAAGTGGTCAGCAGGAACTAGATTCAAAGTCCTCTACTCGTGAGAAATTTAGGGGGCACCCGAATCTGAAACCAAGTGAAGATTTTCGGTGGAGATTTTCGACCAAGCTTGAGGTTTTTACAGTGTCCAGGTGTCCAAAATAAACGCGCCATCTTTGCGATGCAACAACACCAGATCCAAGACATCAAGCGGACTAATTGGACGAATCCCCTCAATCAATGAAGGTTCACCGTGACCATAAAGTGCTTGCAAAGCAAAGCGACAGGCGTAGACTTTGCCACCTTCAGACATGAATTTGCTGAGTTGATTGTTGAAGTTTTGGTGTCCCGGAAACGCTTCGTCGCCAATCTTGGGAAAGCCACGCTGTACGCCCAAAGTCACCCCCGGACCGTATAGCAAAATCGACGTTTCAAACCCTTTACGCAGTAGACGAGTCGCTTGCAGCAGATTGACAAATCCGATCGACCCCTCAAATGCCACTGTGTGAAAGGTCACTAACGCCTTCTCGCCCGGTTCTGCTTTGACATCTGGAAAAACTTTCTCCTCGTAGTCGACAAAGAAATCACCCGCTTGATGGGCAGGAGTCGTTACTTCAGGCATATTCCCTCATCTCTAACAAACTGATTGTGATGCAAGATTAATGGCTGATTCAAACAAAACTTTGTATCTGGGAATACGAAAAAATTAGGTCTAACGATATGACCAGGAATGGAAAGAATAATCGTCAGAACGATCGCAATCCTTCTCAGATAACCTGTCTAAATCAATAGGTGAGCTGCCATTCAGTCATCACGACTACGAACCGATCAGAAATTCGTTCACGACACTCCACGTACTCGGATCGGAAACTCTCTGTCTAGTGACAATGCGATCGGCGAGATAGTTAGCGTCTCGATCGATGCCCGAAAATCGAGCCGAACCCCAGGTATACAGCCACGGCAATCCCAAAAAATACAGTCCTCGAATGCTAGTTACGCCTCGCTCATGTCCCGGATAACCCTTGCCATCAAAGACCGGAACTTCAATCCAGCTAAAGTCTGTTTGATAGCCTGTACACCAGACCACCGCTCCAATATTAGCTTGTTTGCAATTGAGGGTTAAATCTTCTATTTGAGGCTGCCAAACGGGTGTGTAAGGAGGATCTATCGGTGCCTGAATTTGCTGCTTTTCAATAAAGCCATCAATTGATTGTTTAATGCTTTCTGCAACTGCATCAGCTTGATCTAAATTGTGTTGTAAGTCAGACCAAAACTCTAGTTGTCCTTGATGAATTGTTTTTAACCGTCCATGTAGCTGCATTCCTTCTAAAGCAAACTGTCTAAGATCAATTTCACGTCCACCATCGCGCCCGGTGACATAGTGGTTGGCTTTTGTTCTCACCTTTTCTTTTTGAGGATGGTCGGCGATCGACAAGTCATAGTAACCCATCGCATCTAACCATTCGACCACATCTTTTCCTCGATATCGACGCGGCGATCGGGGCGCACCTCCGACACACAAATGCACTTGTTTACCTGCTAAATGCAAGTCTTCGGCAATTTGACAGCCTGACTGTCCGGTGCCCACGATGAGAATGGCTTTGTCAGGTAAAGACTCCGGATTTTTGTAAGTAGATGAATGAATTTGTACAATGTCTTGAGGCAGCCGTTCGGCAATTTTTGGCACTTTAGGAATATGGTAGCTGCCTGCTGCAATAACCACTTGATCTGCGGTAAAGTCTCCGATCGTCGTCGTCAATTCAAAATGAGCCTCACTTTGCCAAATTTTGGAGACCATCACTCCCTCTTTGACAGGGGGATTAAAGAATGCCGCATAACTTTCTAGATATTGAACAATCTGATCCTTTTGCATAAACCCATCGGGATCGTCGCCTGCGTAAGGATAGCCCGGAAGCTTGCATTGCCAATTGGGAGTCACGAGACAAAACGCATCCCAACGGCGCGATCGCCACTCATGTCCAATCTGATTTTTCTCAAAGACAAGATGATCAACGCCTCGCTCCTTTAGGCAATAGCTCATTGACAATCCCGCCTGACCCCCGCCGACAACCAGTACAGAATAGTGCGTTTTCATGGGCAAATTTGGATATCGGTGCTGCCAGAGTACGCGCTGATGAAGCGAGAGGTTTGTATTTCCGACTACGAAAGTTTCAAGTCTGATACTATGGGCAGGACTTACGATCGAACGCTAGAGAATTTTGGAGAAGTGCGATCGTCCCTCATCTAAATCGATAGGTCACAGAACGTGCAGAACGCTGCTAATTTTGCCACGATCAGATTACAGCAGTCCGTCCAGAACAAAGTGAAAGATGTTGACACCCCAAAACCAATAGAAGTATTTTTTTCATCCCTCATCCCTCATCCCTCATCCCTCATCCCTCCTTTAGGTTTATATGTCCAAAGAATTTACCGTCGGTGACAAAGTTCGCGTCCTGATCTTGCCGTCTTTTGTAAAAACAGCCGACCCGATGCCGATGCTGCGTCCTCCAAATGTGATTGCTTTAGGTGAAGAAGGAATTGTAGTCGATCGTCGTCCTGGTAACTATTGGGCGGTGCGGTTTGCTAGAGGCACTTATCTACTCGACAGCCAATACCTGGAAGGCTGCTAAGGCTCATGGATTTAATAAACTGGGTGAATTAATTTGCAGCTATGAGAACAAAATCTGCACAAGCTAAAACGCTGTATCCAGATTCTCCCTTCTTCGGTTTAACTGAGCCGTTCACTGATATGAAACACCTTTGATCGATACGCCTTCACCTGCAAATCGATCCCTGTAATCGCCGTTCCGACAACCACCGAAAATGCTCCTAGCTCGATCGCTTTCCTGGCCATCTCAGCCGACGCAATCCCCCCCTCACAGATAATCGGAACGTCTAACTCTTTAACCATCTGCTCCAATAAATCAAACCCTGGAGGCGTTAGATGTTTCGTCTGGGATGTGTAGCCATAGAGCGTCGTCCCCACCATATCGGCACCTGCTTTGACGGCAGCGATCGCCGCCTCCAGACTATCCACATCCGCCATCACGGGTTTCTCTAATTCGCTGTGAATGCGTTGAATCAGTTCTGTAATGGTTTCACCATCTGGACGATCGCGCAATGTGGCATCGATCGCGATCACATCGGCACCCGCTTGAGCGATCGCTTGGGCATGGTCAAACTGAGGCGTGATATAAACTTCAAATCCTGGAATTACCTGCTTCCACAATCCAATAATCGGACGGGAGACACGCTGCCTGACTGCTGCAACGTGAGCCGGAGTATCGATTCGCACCCCAGCCGCTCCTTGATTAACCGAAGCTTGCGCCATTGCTGCAATCACGATCGGTTCATGCATCGGCGAGTCTGCTGGAGCCTGACAAGAAATCACTAATCCGCCCAGGCTGTGAATTACACTAGAAAAATTACTCATAAAATTTATTCAGGGTCGATCGAAAGCATGATAGCAACAGAGCGACCTAGAATGGGCAGCGCCCCCTTGCGGTTAGCTCAAAGAGATCGTCTTCTCAAAAGTCAGTCACAAGTGAGTCATTCATTTCAGTCTGTTATTTGAAAAGAACGATAGGGAATTTTATGGGGGTGCCGTTGTAGTCTGATCAAGGGTCTCATCTACCAGCCTTTTTGCCAACCCCGGTCAAACCAGGCTCACCTCTCTCTAGCGCCAGCCGTCCCAAAAACCTTGTAAGCAATGAAGCTAATCTTTCTCGGATCAGGGTCTGCCTTCACCATTGGAGCAGACAACTATCAGTCAAACATGCTCCTGGTAGATGAGCGCAACAACAAACTTTTAATCGATTGTGGTTCAGATATTCGATTTTCTCTTCATGCTTTAGCCTATTCTCATCAAGATATTACAGACATTTATATTAGTCATTTGCACGGCGATCATGTTGGCGGATTAGAGTACGTCGGCTTTAGTACTAAATTTGATGCGCGGTGTCCCACGCCTAGACTTTATCTCAGCGAAGAACTGGCTGATGATCTCTGGGAACACACATTATCAGGAGGAATGCGATCGATTCAAGGAGATACGGCGACCTTAGACACTTATTTTGACGTGCAGAAAGTGCAGTCGAGCAGCTATTTCTTTTGGGAGAAAACGCGCTTTGATCTGGTGCCAACGATTCATATTCGAGGCAAAAAGACGATCGTTCCTAGCTATGGTTTGTTTTTTGAAGTCGATCGCACTAAAGTTTTTCTGACTACAGATTCTCAGTTTTGTCCTGATGTGATTGGTGATTATCTTGATCAAGCTGACATCATCTTTCACGATTGCGAAACGTCTCCCTTCAAGAGTACCGTTCACGCCCATTACGAAGATTTGGTTACTTTGCCAACAGCGATTAAAAACAAAATGTGGCTCTATCATTATCAGCGTGGCAAACTGCCTAACGCTCAAAAAGATGGGTTTTGTGGATTTGTCAAACGGGGTCAGGTTTTTGATTTTGCCCGTCTCGAAACGCTGCGTGGTTGCCAAAAAATGATGTCACTGCTGCCTCAAGGACGACTTAAATAACACTCAGGCGATCGCACCCCAAACATCCATCGTCTAACTCACATTACCAGGTCGGATCTGAGAATAAATTGATGGTGAGGCTCGATCGTCCGGGAGGCACTGATGAGATACAGCTACAAACGGTTTCTTCGTCATCGATCTCGACTTCACAGGCGTGACAAGACCCCATCAAGCACCCCGTCGGAATTGAAATGCCAGCCCGTTCGGCCACTTTGAGCAAAGGTTCACCCGGCTCGGCGGCGATCGTTACATCATCAGGTAGAAATCGGATGCTAACGCTCATGGCAAAATCTAAAAAATATCTAAACGAAGTTAAGTTTTTTGAGGATCAGCCCTTAGTGTATAAGACAAGGACAAACGGGTACGTTGCACCGAAAGGGTTAGGGACTAGAGCGCACTTCACTGAGTTGGGGTTGCGCTTGTTTTTTGGATGGGAGAAGACTTTAGACGTTGGACTTAATTAAGAAGTCTACTGTCTAACGTCCTAACGTCTACGAGGAACCAGACTCTTTGATTTTTCCCTCTCTTTAAAGGAGGTAGGGAGATCAAAAGACGTGAAACTTTACAGAGAATGGGTCTAACGTCTAATGTCTAGCGTCCAACGCTCAGCTTTCTACGATAACACTGGCTTTAAGTCGAGATGAGGCTCGATCGCATCTGCAAGTTGATCTAGCATGAGTTCTCTCTGTTCTCGATAGTTGGCGACTCCTGTCGGCAGTGAGCCTAATCCGCGTTGTTGACGAAGCCGATTGAGCCAGGCACGTCGCCACGGCCCGTTGTCAAAAATGCCGTGCAGGTAGGTGCCCCAAACTGATTGCGATTCATCTACCAAACCTAAATTCTGATCGTCAAAGAGAAACTGAGTGCCTTCTGGCTCGATTAGCCGCGTCCTTCCCTGGTGAATCTCGTAGCCCGAAACGGGTAGCCCTTCCTGCGGAAAGTTAGAAGTGACATTGCGCTGACGGGCGACTTTTTGACCTGCAATTACGGTCTTGAGTGGCAATAGCCCCAATCCTCGATAACGACCTTCTTGCCCTTCAATGCCTTCAGGGTCGGCGAGAATTTTACCCATCATTTGATAGCCGCCACAGATGCCGAGAATGGTTCCTCCAGCGGCGACGTAGTTTTGGATTTCTTCGGTCATGCCTGCTTTGTGTAGTGCAATCAGATCCGCGATCGTCGTCTTGGAGCCTGGAATAATCACCGCGTCTGGGTGACCCAGCCCTTGCTTGGGGTGAATATATTTCACATTGACGGTCGGTTCAGCTTCGAGCGGATCAAAGTCAGTAAAGTTAGAAATGCGCGGCAGCCGAATCACCCCGATCGTAATTTCTCCTTTGGTGTTGGCTTGACGATCAAGCAAGCTCAGTGAATCTTCTGCCGGAAACGCATTTTCGAGCCAGGGAATCACACCCACGACCGGAATACCCGTGCGTTCTTGGAGCCAATCAATTCCAGACTGAAGCAGCGATCGCTGTCCCCGAAACTTATTGATCACGATGCCTTTGATTAGCGATCGTTCGTCTGGATCAAGCAATTCCAAAGTGCCGACGACGTGTGCGAAAGCGCCACCGCGATCGATGTCTACGACCAGCAACGTTGGCGCATTCAAGTGTTTAGCGACCCTCATATTAGTTAGATCGCGATGCTTGAGATTGATTTCTGCCGGACTGCCTGCCCCTTCGCAAATCACTAAATCAAATTCTTCGCCCAGTCGCCGGAGGGATTCTTCGATCGCCTGCCATCCCGCCTCAAAAAACTGTTCGTAATATTCAGCCGCTCCCACTTTACCAATGACCCTGCCCTTCAAAATCACCTGCGAAGTCATGTCTCCTTGGGGCTTGAGCAAAATTGGATTCATCTCGACCCAGGGCACCACACCCGCAGCCCACGCCTGCACTGCTTGTGCATAGCCAATCTCGCCCCCATTTGCCGTCACGTAGGAATTGAGTGCCATGTTTTGCCCTTTAAAGGGAGCCACTCGCCACCCGCGCCGTGCCAAAATTCGACAAAGCGCCGCCGTAATCATCGACTTTCCTGCGTGGGAAGTTGTCCCGACGACCATAATTGATTTCATTGAGAACCTCTGAGACGGGGGGAGAGAAGGGATGAGGGATGAGGGATGAGGGAGGAAAGGGGAAGGATTAGTTGGAGTTTAGATTGCTTGACTCGAATCTCAACACCAGAGACTACAAAAACATTTCATCCCTCCTCTCTCCTCCCTAGTTAAAAGGGTACGCGGAGCCAACGACTGACTGCATTGTAGAAGCGATCGCTCAAACTGGGCTGAAGATTTGCGCCGCCAGCGGTTTGCCAGTGGTTGACGAGTTGCCGACCGAGGGGAGTCAGCCGAAAACTATCGGTTAAGCCCTGACCGTCTACCTCTCTTCGTAGCAGACCCACCTGAATCAGCCAAAGAAGCTCGCTTTCGGCGATCAGTTCGGTGAGGGGGCGTTTGGTGTATTGCTGTTGTAGTCCGCTCGTGCCTGCGATCGTGGGCAGTGAAATGCTGTGGGTCATCATCGAAGCGTACAATTTGAGCCGAAATGGGGCACATCGGACGGCACGATCGGCACGGTCAAGCGTGCTTTGAGGATAGTCAATAGAGGACGAAGGAGTGAATGTCATGACGCAATTCGCACAAGGAGGCAGAAAAGTTTGAATCGAGATGATTAGCTGATCTCAATCTATCTTAGTCATCTTCATCAACACTGTCACATCGGGGGATGCGTAAAGCGCGATCGTAAGCTATCAAATTCATCAGATCATATTCGTTATGAGTACAGTTAAGGGATTGTATTTCTAAAGTGTGATGGATCAGAAGGTGGCGATCGTGACGGGCAGCAGTCGTGGGATTGGGGCAGGATGTGCGCGGGAGTTGGCAAAGCAGGGCTATCGAGTTTCGCTAATGGCCCGATCAATGGGCGTTCTCGACTTGGCTGAGGAGTTGGGCGGAGTGGGGACTCAGGGATCGATTGCTAACCTTGAAGATTTGCAGCGATTGGTAAAGTCAACGTTGACTCAGTTTGGTCGAATTGATGCTGTTGTCAACAGTTTTGGCGATCCGTCTCGACCTGACTTGCTCTCGATCTCGGATGAACTGTGGCTCGAAAATTTTGAGATGTTGTTTCTTAGCGTGGTGCGGTTGGCAAGATTGGTGACCAAGAAAATGGGATACAAGCCTCGCACTTTTAGGGCGACTTTGGTATGCTTGTGCTAGTCCACAACACAGGCAGAGGCTCACGCCTTGAGCGGAGGAACCTGTCTCGCAAGGGGTGGTAATGCCTGAGAAAGTTTTGGCTCCTAGGGAGCAGCAAGAATTTTCTCTATTGATACAGCGGTGGGGCGCATCGCAGTGAATTTTGGTGAGGGTAAAGTCGCAGGACTCCCGATGATCCAAGAATCCCCGAACTTCAGGACGGGGAGTCGTCAAAGAACCGATGCAACAAATTGGAGGTGGTGTGATTGTCAACATCTCTGCCTGCGATTCTCAAGAACCAAACCTGGCTACTCCGTTTAGTGGAACGCTGAGGGCGGCGATGGAGGGATTCACTAAAATGTACGCAATGCGGTATCGCCGCGATCGTATTCGTATGATCTCCGTTGCGCCTTTTTTTGTAGCCGATTCAATGGATGAGTTAGCAGGCTGGAACGTTCCGTCTGACTTAATGTGGGGTCGTCCGGCGACCTACGCTGAATTCGCTAAAATTGTCGCATTTCTCATCTCTGACGATGCAAAATTCATCTCAGGGACGACGATCAAAATTGATGAAGTCCGCTCTGCTGCAATCTAGCCAACAGTTACATCACAAAGTACATTACAAGGCACACGGGCGGCGATCGTACTCATCTTCTTGCCTACAGCACCAGTTTTCATGGCAATTCAGAACCGCCCAGCTTGAACAAGTTACCGACGTTCCTTTAATTAGTCGTTCTGGTTCAGAGTTCAGTCGGTTCTATGTCGATCGCGCGACTGCATAACTTTCTAACGCTTCAACAAAGGAAACTCAAGCGCTTCACGTTGCTTTAGATAGAGTTGTGCGACCTGCCGCGCCAATCCTCGAATCCTGCCGATATATCGCGCCCGCTCCGTTACCGATATGACTCCTCGCGCATCCAACAGGTTAAACGTGTGAGAACATTTCAGCACCTGATCGAACGCAGGCAGCACCAATTTTTTCTGCATCAACTGTTCTGCTTCTTGCTCACAGAGTTTAAACAGCGTAAACAGCAAATCTGGATTAGAAGCTTCAAAATTGTAAGTCGAGCTTTCGATTTCTCCTTGCAAGTGGACATCTCCATACGTGAGACGAGCGTTCCACTGAATCTCAAAAATAGAGTTCACATTTTGCAAATACATGGTCAACCGCTCCAGCCCATAGGTGATTTCGATCGACACTGGGCGGCAATCAATCCCCCCGCACTGCTGAAAATACGTGAACTGGGTTACCTCCATTCCATCAAGCCAGACTTCCCAACCAACTCCCCACGCCCCGACCGCTGCGTCTTCCCAGTTATCCTCGACAAATCGAATATCGTGATCCTCCGGGCGAATGCCTAACGCCTTCAGCGAATCTAGATAAATCTCTTGAATATTGTCTGGCGACGGTTTGATTAGCACTTGGTACTGATAATAATGCTGCACTCGATTTGGATTTTCTCCATACCGCCCATCTCCTGGACGACGACACGGTTCTACATAAGCCACTGACCAGGGTTCTGGGCCGATCGCCCTCAAAAACGTATGCGGACTTTTAGTTCCCGCTCCCTTCTCAGTGTCGTAGGGCTGAACGATCAAGCACCCGCGATCGCTCCAAAACTGATGTAGCGTCGCAATCACCGTCTGAAAATTCACCGCACGTTCCCCGCCACTCTACTTGCTAGTCAATTGTCGCTCAAATTGGCAGAACAGAAGATGAATCAGCAAAAGAAACTGAGGCTAAAGTTGACTTCATGAATTCTGTGCCGTCATCAGATCATCGCCATGTCTCACGCTCACGATCGTCCCCAAGGTATTCGAGTTGCAGCCCTTGTCCAAATGTCGGTTGGAATATTAGGACTCTTATACACTGCTCCGATCGTCATCCACGTATCCTCAAATCTCCAGGGTCAACCTCAAGCATTTACTCTGTTTATCGCGGGAATTGGTGAATCTTTGATGCTTCCTTTGTTGAGCTTTGTACAAGTTGTGACAGGGTTTGGAATGCTGAAGTTTAGGCGTTGGAGTTGGCTTGGCAGTCTGATTGTGCAAATCATGATTCTCCTTGCCAGCCTGCTGGGTTTATCCTTCGTGGGGCTAATTCAACTCGTGAGCCTGATTACTTCAGTTGGTTTGATCTACTTTCTGGCAAAGCCGAGTGTGAGAATCGCTCTACGGCGGGATCGTCAATAAGCCAAAGCTGAACGTTCTTGTGGATCAAATCTCATGAAAACTTAAAAGAGCCGCACTTAGGAAAACTTGATAGCCCCTTTGCTCAGTAGCTATTGCCATCAGTGGGCGAGAAGCTGGATTTAGGGTGGTTTGATTGTTTCTGAGTTCACAAGAAGCTGTCTTTAGAACAACACTTTTCTCCATCGCTACGCGAAAAACGGCACTTGAGTGGGTTCGATGTTCATTGAGGGCAAGCGCATCAAGACTGATTGCAGGAACAGTTGAGTTAAGCGTGAATTGATCGTTCTTAACTGCTAAAGAAACCATAGTCAAGTGGATTCCATTTCTACTTGCAGTGGCTCTTCTAACAATAAGAAAAAATTAAGCAACTCTAAGAGACACATAACTCTTTCTATATGCTTTAAAGGAAGATGCTAAGTCTCATTCAAAAGGAGTCTAAAAAAGTTTGAGAGCGATCGCCGCAGACTTAACATTGGCTTTACAAAATCAGATGCAGGAATGAAGAAGCGATGAGCATGTAGGGGAGATCACCAAAAATTTTGCGCCTGTCTACCTGAAAATTTCTTTACTTTGCTCAGTTTCTCCCAAGGCGACAAACTTCCTCACCAGC
This sequence comes from Phormidesmis sp. 146-33, assembly GCF_052939515.1. NCBI lineage: Bacteria > Bacillati > Cyanobacteriota > Cyanophyceae > Leptolyngbyales > Leptolyngbyaceae > Phormidesmis > Phormidesmis sp. 146-33. The sequence continues at coordinate 257 of NZ_JBJPHU010000064.1, read as the reverse complement.
TAAATTGCAACTGTTATGTAGAAGCTACACAAGGAATTGCATTCACCATGCCACGACGCAAAAAAATCTCTCGCGTTCTTGAAAAAGCAGAACAACGCTTGTCTAGCTTGAAATCCATTAGCCCCACCCTAGACTTGGGCAACGGACTCACGCTCTCGTCCTACTCCAATCTGATCGAAAACCTGCGCTCCATAGTCGCTACCCTGACTGCCTGACAAATCTTTTCTAATTGAGGGTAGAACCAGGTTTACAAACAA
>NZ_JBJPHU010000271.1:0-1689 GCF_052939515.1 Phormidesmis sp. 146-33 | reverse complement strand
TTATCAGAGAGATGGGTCTAAAACCCCGTCCTCCGCTTCGCTAAAGGACGGCTTTTCTTGATTCCTAATATACTCCTTCAGCACTTCAATCGGTGCGCCTCCAACAGAGCTAACAAAATAGCTAGGACTCCAGAGGGCATCTTTGCCGTAGGGTTTAGGGTGTCCAGCTTGACCGTATCGGCGGCTAGAAACACCCTTGAGTGCGTTCACCATCTGAGAGATTGAAAGTTTAGGCGGAAACTCAATCAATACGTGAACGTGATCCGCTTCACCGTTGAATTCGAGGATCTGGAAATCCATCTTCTTAGCCACTTCGTTGAAGGAGTTCCCAATCACAGCGAGACCTTCAGCGGTCAATACGCTTCTACGATATTTAGTGACACAGACCAAATGAATCTTAAGGCTTGAGATGCTGTGTCTTTCCTTGCGTAACTGGGTTGTCATTTCTTACAGACCAACGTACAATTGAGTAGCAGACCGATTCTAGCATAGGCAATGAAAGCGAGATATCAATACCGTTTCTACCCGACCGACCAACAGCGACAGAGCCTAGCTCAGTTGTTTGGTTGTGTTCGGGTGGTTTGGAATGATGCCTTAGCAATCTGCAAGCAGTCTGAGAAGTTCCTGGGATACAGCAAGCTTTCTGCAATGCTGACCCAAACGAAAAAGACTGAAGCGCGCGAGTGGTTAGGGTCTGTCTCGTCGGTTCCATTGCAGCAATCTCTAAGACAGTTGAGTGTTGCCTACAAAAACTTTTTTGACTCTCTGACTGGGAAACGAAAAGGCAGAAAGGTTGGCTCACCCAAATTTAAGAAGAAGTCTAACCAGCAGTCTGCAACCTTTACAGACAATGCTTTTAGAATTTCCGATGAGGTTGTCTATCTGGCTAAGATTGGCGACTTAAAGCCAGTTTGGTCGAGAGAATTGCCCTCTACACCAAGTTCTATAACGGTAATCAAAGACTGCGCTAACCGCTATTTCCTGAGCTTTGTCGTGGAAGTTGAACCCGTTCAAGTCGATGCTAAAAACCAAAGTATCGGAATTGATTTGGGCATCCAGACTTTCGCGGTGATGAGCAACGGTGAAAAGGCTTTTAGCCCTGACTACTCAAAGCACGATCGGAGGATTCGCAAGCTTCAAAAGAAACTGGCGCGTCAACGAAAAGGGTCGAATCGCAGAAACAGAACCAGAATTCAGATTGCTAAACGACACAATCAGATTGCGGATATCCGCCAGGATTTCTTGCACAAACTGTCTACCAAAATCGTGAGCGAAAACCAAGCGATCGTGCTGGAAGATTTGAACGTGTCGGGGATGGTGAAAAACCGCAAGCTTGCGAGGTCAATCAGTCTGCAAGGCTGGAGAGCGTTTAGAGCGCTGTGTGAGGCTAAGTCTGAAAAGTTTGGCAGAGAGTTTCATGTCATCAACCGATGGGAACCGACTAGCCAGGTTTGTTCAGATTGCGGTTTCAAATGGGGCAAGCTGGATCTAAAAATTCGGTCGGTTCGATGCCTGAATTGTGGCACTGACCATGACCGAGATGAGAATGCAGCGAAGAATATAGAATCAAGTCGCCATAGGGCATTGGGAGACTCTAAACGGACGCAGAGACAGAGTAAGACTATTTCGATAGCATCAGTCGGCGAAGCGTCAAGAATCACCGCTCCTTTAGGACGGTGAGTATGTCAA
>NZ_JBJPHU010000270.1:0-1701 GCF_052939515.1 Phormidesmis sp. 146-33 | reverse complement strand
AAGGTGATCGCAGTGATCGAGGTGGTGGTCACTCATGCCCCCGAACAGGCTGCACTAGATTATTACAAACGTAACCAAATTACCGTGGTGACCTACACTCTAGAGTCTGACGAGGATACCCGTCGTTTAGACAGTCCTACTCTTAAGCCTGACCGTGTGAATTTATGCACGACTCCCAAGTGTCCTAAATGTGGTAGCCACACGTCGAGAAAACGCTTACTAATCATTGATTCAAATTGCTGGAAGTGTACGGCACCGATGAAAGTTGCAGCGTTGCGGGGGGATATGGGTTATCTAGGAGCGGGTGACTTTGTTGCTTCAGACATTCAGCTTGCCAACCAGCATGGGGCTTCTCTTCAGTCCCATTACAGCCAAACAGCCAGAGAGCGGTACATTGCAAACACCTGCCTTAGATGTAAAGCCTTTGTGGGCAGTCACTATCTATTTGGCGACTACATTGCTAACCCAAGTTGCGGCAGGCAAGAATTCGATGCAGGGTATTACTGTCCAGTCTGTCAGTAGGGATTGTATGAATGCAAATGAGCGACCGCTTGATTCTGCTTTTCGTAGAACGCTTGTTCTAGCAATAGATCACAAAACCTGATCAATTTCTTGCTGAATTCGAGAACTACAGATAGAGTAATAACGAGTTTCGAGAGAAGTTATTGCGCTAGGTGTGGCAATGGAGTTTCCACTTCATACAAAAATCCCCTCGACTCAATAACTGATCCGAGAGGACAAAAATAGTTTTTCAGGCTTAATCATGACACCAAATCTCAAAAAATCAAGGCCAGAGCAACAAGTTTCTCAAAACTCTCCTTCTGTCGAGGTTCCGAGTCGTTCTGATCTGCTGGTCATCAAAGCGATCGATTTCATGGAGGGTGCAAGTCCTCTAATCCTGCTCACTGCCATCATCCTCGCTGCTGAACTCATTGTTCTCGGCTTGGTTTTTGAGAGAGTGATGAAGCAGGTCAATCGCTTCAAGTCGTTGGACAAGAAGAAGTAACGCCTCTTCGTAAACAGAGCCTCTGACATCCGTTGGGGGCTTTTTGCTATGCCAAACAGTTCACCCACCATATACCCAACAACGATCGCTCTCCCCTAGAACAACCCCACAGGTTGAAGTATGACGATCGCTCCATTCCAAAATTAGTTTGTGAGACGATTTATCTATCCGAACTTTCACGATTGACGTTCCAGACTTGATTTGTCAGCAAAGAAGGGTATCTGAGTACTACTGAAATGCTGAGTATTTTTCAAACGACTGGACAGGGAAAGCAGACGAGATCGAGGCTTCTAGAAACGTTGCAGCAGAAAGATGGACTGACCCGTAACGAACTGGTTGACGCATCAGGACTGAGTTATGAGCAGGTGAGAAACCAGACAGCCAATCTGATAAGCGAAGGCGCGATCGTTCCTCACTCGGTCAAGGGAAAACGCCGTTACTACCTGAGACTGCTTGCCTTACTGTTGGCGGGTTGGCTTCCATTTTGTAGTGCTTCGATTGACGACGATGGTATTAGCAATGTGGGGCAACAACTGTCTGATTACTGATAGCTATTTCTCAGTTAAATCAAACAGATTCCAGGAGAAAAGATTGACACTGAACCTACTGATTTACTCTTTTGCTGATTCCGGTACTTTACCAACTCTTCACCGGAATTCCGGTAGGCTCTCGGAATGAATTTTTTATTCAGGTTC
>NZ_JBJPHU010000269.1:0-1740 GCF_052939515.1 Phormidesmis sp. 146-33 | reverse complement strand
CATCGGGGTTTGAGGCTATTTCTATCAGGAATTAATGTTGTTCATAGCACCGCCTAGAAGCAAACCCCATTGCTGATTTCAAAAGTCGTAAGTTGTGAAATCCAGGTTGCCTAACCGCAATCTGACTAGTCCACAAATGGCTAAGACCACAACTGAATACACTCGCGACTCCAAGCGAAACCGATTCGTCAAAACCCGAAAGATTTTCAAGCGCCGAATCAAGTGTTCAATGAAGATGCGTTGGGCAGAACTGACCCGGTTTTCCTGCTGTTGAGTGTCGCTCAATTCCCGATGCTTGGGCTTTTTGTGAGGCGTGGTGGTGTGCTCTGCCCCTTGATAGGCTTTATCCCCCATGAACTGCTGCCGGGAGTCGAACTTCTGTTGTTGGCGGCGCAGCAGGCTAATATCACTGGTTAGACCTGGCACTGCTGGAATCACATCTACGATCTCTCGCCCGTCAGAGGTTCCTGACACTTGCGTTTTCTGCGTGTGCTGCTTCTTTTTGCCTGAATAATATGTCTCCTGAACCTGGGAGTCTGAGGGACGTTCTCGCGCCTGCTCCGTGCTGTCGGCTAACAGCACCTCATCTTGCAACAACTCTTGCACCCATGCCCACAACTCTGGGTCGTGCCCAAACTGCTCATACAAACTCGCCGGGAGCACTTGCCTGATCCACCTCAACCCTTGGTGGAACGCTTGGTTCGCCTGCCCCTGCGAGACCTCAAAGATCATGCCTAGCACGCCAAAGGTCGGGTCGTGCCGCAGATGAAATAAACACAGTGCGATCTCTTCGAGTTACCCGCAAGGGGTCGTGGCTTCCAAGGTAAACACTTCAGGTCGCCCGGCACCTGCTGCATTCACTCGCACTTTTTGAGCTTCCACCACCGCTTGCTCTTGGGCATGAAGCTTTCTGACTGGCTCAATTAGACGGTTAAACTCCTCAAAACTGATGCCCAAAATCAATTCACTACGCTGGGGGTAAGTGCGGATATAATCAAGAGGATTTTTCATGGGATGGTAAGGGGTGAAAACACCGTTTTACCATCTTTTTTTGCCTCAATTTAATTGTTGAACAGGTCTATTGGAAATCCTTGGTCAACCGAAAGTTATGCCTTACTTTCTCGCATTGCTCCAACGATCGTACTATCGCGTGATTTTACTTGACAGAAAAGGCTGATGGCACTTGCTAAAGTACTCGCTAAAGAAGAGAATGGTCAGAAATTAATTGCACAGTACCAAAAGCGCATTCAGAACTTCAAACAAGCTTTAGGCGATCGTCGTGATCAAATTCAAGTTTCTGTTGCTGGGATGTTTCCTGAGTTTGTTCACGGCTACGGAGAGCAAAGTACAGTAGGGATGATTCTTAAAGATCTTGAGCTACAGCGTCCGCCCTCTTAAAGCGAGAATGTTATCTATGCGCCACAGTCCCTTTCTAAAGAAGAGATATTAGCGATCGATGGTGATGTTCTATTCTTTTTAACAAGGGAAGGAGAAGCAGGTGCGAAAACGGTGTTAGGGAGGCTTGCTCGCGATCCTTTATGGCAACATCTCAAAGTAGTTCAAAAGAATCAAGCTCATCTTGTATCTTACCAATGGCACAGCGGAGATATTTTTGCAATTAACGCCATTTTGGACGATCTCTACCAATATCTCATTTCTAAAAAGTCCGTCTAGCATTCAAAAAAAGGGCGTTGCATAATAGAGGGATGAATGAGGGTGTTGTACTATGCAGTGTCGATA
>NZ_JBJPHU010000063.1:0-38945 GCF_052939515.1 Phormidesmis sp. 146-33 | reverse complement strand
TTACTGTCCTCTCTTGCATTCCGGCTTCCTAGTTTTGTCAGTCAAGCAGACTACGCAACAGTCAACCCAATGATGCTAGATTAGACGCAGTTTGGCGAGAACTTTTACAATCGGCTGGACTCAGTGAGATCACTCCTCAACTGATACAAAAAATACCGACTACTGCCAAGTAATCGATCGCATCTGGAGACTGGTTGAGATATGATCGATAATAAGAGCTAGGCGTGAGTGAAGCCAGCGGTTTGCCCGCAAGTCTCGGAAGGTCTAGCTTGAAGGAGCAATAGTTTAGAACGTAGCTAGGTGATTTGACCTCAAAAATCGATCAGTGAGGCTCAGAACTCAAAGAATGGAGAAAATTGCTCGACTTTCCAGGCTTTGCGCTTTATTTCTGGAGGAGAAAGGTCAGAGTTTCAGGATAAGAGGTTGGAACTTTTAGCGAAAAGGTTGAAATTCCTACTTTACATACTGCAATGCGGGAACTGGAGGGCGATCTTCCAGGTACTAAGTTCGATATTTCGTATTCTGCACTGGAAGTTCACCACTTATAGCTTAAACTTATAAAACTTACAGATGAAGGCCTGCCGACCCAGACACAAATAATAGAAGACTTCGACGAAGCATTATAAGGGTTGAAATCAAATTCTCTTTAAGAAGCAACATCACTGGCTGGTATAAGCTAAAATTGTAGAATATTTGCTCTGCTTTTAACGTAGTAAGCAAATTGAATGCTTGACACTCAGCAGTAGTGGAATTATACAAAAAGTGTTACGTTAGTTAGACTGTTAGTGCTTGAGTGGTAAATTGGCTGCGACTTCTTGGTAGGTAAAAGAGCAATGGCAAGGGCTGATCTATTAAAGAAGCTTATACAAAGTTACCAGAAGCACGACGATCAGGCTTTTCGTGAAGCTGCTGAGGAAATTATTGCAGAGGAGCGAAAGAAGCATCACGTCGTTCTGGCGAATGAGTTGGAGCGAATATTAAAAAACGGGAACGGGTACCTAGAGCATGGTCAGATACAAAATCTTACACCACTTGGAACTGTTCCCAAAGATATTGAAAAGGGAGTTGCGCTGCTTGAGACCAAGTGGACTAATCGGTTTATAGAAGATTTAATCTTAAGTCAAGAAATTCGGAATGCACTTGAAAGACTGATGCGCGAATTTCGAGAGTGGGAGATTTTAGAAGCTAATGGATTACTTCCAACTCGTCGTGTTTTGTTTTGTGGTCCCTCTGGGTGCGGCAAGACAGCAGCAGCAGAAGCTATAGCAGCAGAACTGGGTCTACCATTACTGTACGTTCGTTTTGATGCGGTTGTTTCTTCGCTATTAGGTGAAACTGCCGCTAATCTTCGTAGAGTCTTTGACTTTGCCCAACGGGGACAGTGGGTCATGTTTTTTGATGAGTTTGACGCTATTGGGCGATCCCGCGACGATCCTACAGAACACAGTGAAATTAAGCGAGTTGTTAATTCATACTTACAAATCGTTGATAACTTTAGTGGTCGGTCTCTCATTATTGCAGCAACAAACTTTGAACAAGCACTCGATCCGGCGGCTTGGAGAAGGTTTGACGATGTAATCCGTTTCGAGAAACCAACAGATGAGCAGATTCAGAGACTAGTTGGCAAGCGGTTGCTTCCTCTAAGATTTAGTGACTCTCAGGTATCTGAAATGGTAAAGCATTTATTAGGGGCTACCTATGCAGATGCGGAAAGAGTATGTCTCGATGTTCGTAAGTCATGTGCCATACAGGGCACTCGACAGGTCAAAAAGGAAGATATTACGGAAGCCCTTTCACGACATGCTTATCGTCAGGCTATCTTGAAAAAAGCTTCTGGCAACCCGGTACCAACGATTGATCAAGATTAATCAACATGCCTCCATCTCAGATTGAGCCTAGTCAATACATCCACATCACCTTCACTCGTGAGCCGAAGTATCAACTGGATCGGCGAACCCGACAAAATCGTGGCGTACTAAAGCCTCCTTCTCCAGATAGCCGTTCTCAGCACGCTAGCGAAATATCAGTCGATATTACTGAGACAGTTCAAAAGGTTGAAGAAACTCGCAAAAGCAAGGGTATAAATCCCTCTGAACTACTCGTTCTTGAGTTGAACAGCATAAACAGTGAAAAATCTCGAAAAATTCTTGAGGAGTATTTCAAAGCTTGGATAGTAGATGAACGTAAAGAAAAAGTTGACAAAGGCGATCACTATCGTTTTTTAGTGCAATTTCCAACTGAAACTTCTCGTCATCTTTTAATGAATGAGTTACGTCTTTATCAAACCGAAAGTAATGAGATTGGCGTATTACATCCGGGAATGAGACGAGATTTCTTTGATGCCTTACAGCAAGTGCGTTCTCCATCAAGGGAGGAAAGGATCGGAGTGCGTTTGCAGGAGGAGGGTTTTCCTGAGGCGGCATCTTTTTATCTTGATGTAGATCTTTGGCATCCTGGAGATCAAGATTCTGTTCGCAAGGTGTTGGGCGATATTCGCTTGATGTGCGCTAGTTATGATGGACAGCTAACCGAAGAGGTTCGCACCTCTAGCTTATTACTGATCAAAGTTCGTGGTTCTCGGCAGCTAGCAGAAGCTTTACTAGAGTTGGACTGGGTGGCTCGTGTTGATCTTCCCCCTAAATTGTCACGCGCTTATTCTGAGATGTTTAGAGACATGCTGCCGCCTGATCCAATGCCAGTTCCATTGGATAATGATCCAATGGTGTGTGTTGTAGACAGTGGTGTAGTTTCAGGACATCCGTTTTTAGCGAGTTGGGTGGTTGAGGAAAGAGATTTTGATACCGGAGAAAACACTCCAACTGACCTAAACGGACATGGAACTTCTGTTGCTGGATTAGTTGTTTATGGTGACATTGCCAATTGTCTAGAAAGTAATCAGTGGCAGCCCAAAGTTCGGATCTGTAGTGCAAAAGTGCTTTGTCATGATCCAGCATGGGGACCTGTTATTCCAGAACAACATCGTGCTGAATGGTTGATCGAGCAAGCTATTCGGTACTATGTTCAAGAACGACAATGCCAAGTTTTTAATCTGTCGATTGAAAGTCGGGGAGAAGCCTACCGAGGTGGGCGGCAATTCCCTTGGGCAGAAAAACTCGATGAATTAGCTAGAGAGCTTGATGTTGTGATTGTTCAGATTGCTGGTAACTGCGAACCTCTGATACCAGATGATGTGACTACAAGAGAGGATTTTCAAAAGGCTGTTCGAGACAGCTTATTGAAGGATGAGAATCTCAGGATTTGTAATCCTGGTACGGCTGCTCTTGCTATTACAGTCGGTGCTTTGGCTAGAGCAGATGCTCTTGGAGATCACGTAAAAACTACAGGTGTTCGATTAAAAGATGCTTTTGCAGGTGCTCCGGCTCATGCTCCTGCACCTTTCACAAGAGTTGGGTGGGGACTTTTTTATGGCGGCAATAATGCAGCAGTTAAGCCCGATGTTGTTGCATATGGAGGAAACTGGGCAATTCAAACCATTGCAGGCGGAAGTCCTAAGTGGAAACCTTTTATCTTTTTAGGGGAGCCAACAATTCAAAGGGAAGATGGTGGTCGGTTCATTACGGCTAGAGATGGTACTTCTTTCGCTTGTCCTCATGTTGCTCATGCTGCTGCTATTGCTGCATCTAGCCTAGAAAAAACCCTTGGACAAAGACCATCTGCTAATTTAATTCGTGCTTTAGTAGGTAGTGCAACCTATTCACCTCCGTGTCCTCCAGAGTGGTTAGGTAATGAAGAAGAAACATTACGCCTTACTGGTTATGGAATGTGTTCAGTCCATGATTTAGCAGTATCCAAGAAGAACCGGGTTCGTTTAGTGGCGATGGACGAAGTTGAATTAGATAAACTCCACATCTACCGGGTTGCGATTCCCAAAATATTTCTTTCAACACGAGGGAAGAAGGGCATCACAGTTGCACTTGCTTATGATCCACCAACTCGTGCTAGTCGCAAAGAGTATCTTGCAAATACAATGTGGGTTGAAGCATTACATGGATTAACTACCGAGGAAGTTGAAATCTACCGAGCAAAAAATGCATCTTCAGATGTAGATACTCTTCCATCTGGTCATGAAGTAAAACTGCGTCCACCTAAAACAGATGTTCAATGGTCAACACTCCAAGTTAGAAGGGTAGCTTGGAAAGCTAAACCTCAATTGAAGATACCTGCTGGTGATTCAGAGCCAGCTATTCATTTTGTGGTGGGCTGTCAACAAAGATTTCCCACTGGCTTTGATTATAAACAAAGGTATGGTTTGGTTGTTCTCTTTTGGCATGAATCAGAACAGGTAGAGTTATATCAAGAGCTGAGAGTGAGAGATCGGGTACGTATGAAAGCCGCTCGTGTTCGGGCTTAAGGTTAGGTAAGCATTAGAGTTAGTGACTTCTGGTAAGGAGGATGAATAAGTGATTGTTGAACAAGTGAATGATTCAGATATCAAGAATCTCAGCAAACGAGGATGCCGCAGACAGGGAGTAGAGAATGTATGGCAAGGTCAAATCAATTTGAAATAAGCGCATAAGCAAGTAAATTTCATAAGCAAGTAAATTTATTGAGCCTCTAAAATTGCACCTATGTGGACAACCCTCAAGCAACGCATCTGGCAATGGCGTGGAGTCTGGATTATCGCTCCCACCGTCACTGCTCTGCTGATTGCGCTACGGTTGCTAGGGGCATTGCAGCTACTGGAGTTACTCGCACTAGATCAACTCTTTCGCCTACGTCAGATATAATCGGCTGATCCCCGAATTGTCATGGTCACGATCGACGAAGCCGATATCAAGCAACTAGGGCAATGGCCGATGTCCGATCGCACATTAGCGCGTTTGCTCACACTTATCAAACAGCAGCAGCCTCAAGTGATCGGGCTAGATCTCTTTCGCAATTTGCCTGTTGAACCCGGTCATGCCGAATTAGTTCAAGTGTTTGCCTCAACGCCTCATCTCATTGGTATCAAACAAGTCGTCGGTGGTGCAGACCAGGATGCAGTAGAAGCCGCGCCCCTGCTAAACCAGAAGGGACAAGTCAGTGCTAGTGATTTTGTAGTAGACAGTGACGGCAGAATTCGCCGTGATTTATTATATTTAACTAGTAAAGATCAGCAAACAATTCTCAGCTTGGGGACAAAGCTTGCCTTTGATTATTTAGAAGCAGCAGGCATCACTCCTCAAACCTTGAGCGATCGCCAATTTCGGCTAGGAAAAGCGGTATTCACTCCCCTACAATCGCAGGATGGCGGCTACAGCAATGTCGATGCGGGCGGCTATCAAATTTTGTCAAACTTTCGCAACCTGCCCCAGGGCTTTCGCAGCATTTCAATCACAGATGTTCTACAAAATCGTATTCCACCAGATTTGCTGCGCGATCGCATTGTCTTGATTGGACTCACCGCCGAAAGCCTCACCGATCGCTTCTATACCTCCTACACGACCAGTCCAGATACTGCCCCCTCTGGTGTCGAAGTTCATGCCCATGTCGCCAGTCAACTGTTGAGCGTGGTGCTAGAGGGTCAGCCGCTCATTCAAGTCTGGCCTGAACCGATTGAATGGCTCTGGATTTTGTTCTGGGCATCTATTGGCGCAACTCTGGGTTGGCGCTTACGATCGCCCCAGCAGACTGCGATCGCTAGTTTAGGGTTGAGTATTGGGCTATGTTCAATAGTCTACTGCGCCTTTCTAGTAGGTTGGTGGTTGATTATAATTCCGCCACTCTTTGCCCTGATAATATCTGCCATCTTGAGCAGTGGCTATCTAGTCTGGGGCAACCTCAAACTTTCTCACCAGCAATTAGCTGAACATGCCCAAACGCTAGAACAAAAAGTGAAAGCCCGTACCCTCCAACTAGAACAAGAAATTGAGGAGCGCCAGCACATTGAAATCGCATTGCGGCAGAGTGAAGCTAAGTTTAGGCGGTTAGCTGAGTCAGATATTATTGGAGTCATTGTCACTGCCCTGGACGGCCCTATTCTCGAAGCTAACCAGGCCTTTCTCAAAATGGTGGGGTATACCCAAGAAGACTTAGCAGCCGGGCGAGTAAATTGGGTGAGCATCACACCTCCCGAACATCTAGCCGTCAGTCAACGAGCAATCCAGGAACTCAGGACTCAGGGCGTTTGTATGCCCTACGAAAAAGAATATCAACGCCCAGATGGTAGTCGCATCCCCGTGCTAATTGGCCATGCTGTCTTAGCTGAAAATCAGAATCAAGTGATTGGATTTGTACTAGATTTGAGCGATCGTAAACAAGCCGAAGCCGCATCTATTCTAGAAGAACGCAATCGAATGGCACGGGAAATTCATGATACTCTGGCGCAAGCTTTCACCAGCATTATTGTGTATTTAGATGCGGCTGCCCAACGCCTGATCCTTGATCCAGATGCGGCTCAAGCTTATATCAAGACCGGACGCACCCTGGCTCGATCGGGGCTGACGGATGCGCGGCGATCGGTGGATGCCCTCCGACCTCAATTGTTAGAAGAAGGCGACCTCCCAAGTGCCCTCAAATGTTATGCTACTCAACTGTTTACCCATACCGAGACCGCGATCGTCTGCGATGTGGTGGGTCAGCCCTATTCATTGCCCCAGGAGGTCGAAATTAACTTACTCCGCATTGGGCAAGAAGCACTCACAAATGCCTTCAAATATGCCAATACCAGTACGATTCATGTCGAGTTAGTGTATGCCAAACCACAATGCGTTCTCCGTATCAGAGATCAGGGTCAAGGGTTCGCTGTGGGAAGTCTCGCCGTGGGTCAAGGGTTTGGGCTGCTGAGTATGACTGAACGAGCAGAACGCATTGGCGCTAAATTCATGATCCAAAGTCATCCCGGACAGGGCACAGAAGTCGTTGTTAAAGTTGCTGTATGACCTCCTCCACTACTGATTCACTGCCCCCAATTCGGGTTCTGATTGTCGATGACCACCCCTTCATGCGGCAAGGATTAGCTGCGGTGTTGGACTATAAACCTGACATGCGAGTAGTGGGGCAAGCCTGCAATGGGCGAGAGGCAGTAACCTTATTTCGTCAACATCAGCCCGATGTAACTTTGATGGATTTGCGAATGCCAGAAATGGGCGGCGTAGAAGCGATCGCAGCGATCGTTGCAGAATTTGCCAATGCTCACTTAATTGTACTGACGACCTATGATGGTGATGAAGATATCTACCGGGGTCTGCGCGCGGGTGCTAAAGGCTATGTCCTCAAAGATGCAGAACCAGAAGAGTTATTAGCTGCAATTCGTGCCGTTCACGCTGGACAACAGTACATTCCCCCTGCTGTGGGCGCAAAGCTAGCAGAACGCATGGGTAGCCCAGAATTGAGCGATCGCGAACTAGAAGTGCTGAACCAGATGGCAATGGGCAAGAGCAATTTAGAAATTAACGTCACGTTGTCGATCGCAGAAGGCACAGTTAAATTTCACGTCAAAAATATCTTGGGTAAGTTGGGTGTTAGCGATCGCACTCAAGCGATGATTGTAGCCCTCAAGCGAGGTATTATCGCGCTCTAGGTTTGAGCATATCATCAGTCTCCTATCCTTTGGGATAGGTTCATTCCTGCTCTAAAGCAGTGGCGATCGCTCCTCGTTTGAGTAGGTCAAAAACGACTCCTAGGGGATGCGACAGCGACCACCTGACTCACCTATTCTTAAAGCTATCGACAGTTACAAGAGTCATGGATCAGACCGACGGGAATCAACTAACCGTACCCATTTCAAATCGTGACCATATTCAAGGCGTGCTAGCCGCTCCGATCGCAATTGTCAGCTATGGTGACTATCAATGTCTCTATTGTGGTGAGGTACATAAGATGATTCAGCACTTGCAGCAACAGTTTGGTAATCAACTTTGTTTTGTGTTTCGGCATTTTCCTCGAACGCGATTTCACCCTCAAGCATACAAAGCTGCCGAAATTGCTGAAGCTGCTGCCGCACAGGGAAAGTTTTGGTTGATGCACGATCGCCTGTTTGCCCAACAACAGCGATTAGAGAATGGCTATCTTTTAGAGTATGCTAACGAGCTTAGTTTAGACATTAGCCGATTGCTTCAGGATCTATGGCACCACAGCTATGTGAACCGTATTGCTGATGATATCCAAAGTGGCACCCAGAGCGGAGTAACCACAACGCCCGCGCTATTCATAAACAATGTTCGCTATCGCAACGCCTGGAATCTTGAGCAGCTAAGGTTAGCGATCGTGCAGGCAATACCCAGATAAACAACAGACCTGCACTGATGGTCACTTGAGTAAATTCCAGTTCTTATTCTCAACAGAGGCAGTTTTATCATGCCAAAACTACTTGATTTTAGACAAGCTCACCAGCACAATCATACCTCTCACCGCAAACGCGAACGTGGTGTCATTCTCACCAATCAGGGATGGCAAAAGTTGCAGCAGGCACAACAACAATTAGCAAACGATCGCAACTTTGGTCTTCGCTTGACTCGTGAATACATGAGCGAACTGAGTGGTTTATCGCTGACCACGATCGCCCGTATTCTCAAGCGTCAAGAAGCGGTCGATCGACAATCCCTGGCGCAATTCTTGTCAGCTTTTGGAGTTGAGCTATCGGCAGGAGATTGTTCTCCACCAAGGCTCTTTCAGGAATCCGGCCATAATGAGCCATACCATTATAGACGCGAAGCAGAGTTAGCCCAATTACGGCAGTGGGTAGTAGCTGAGCAGCGCCAAACAGTTGTCGGGCTGCATGGTATTGGTAAAAGTTTTATGGCAGTGAGGCTAGCATTGCAAATTCAAATCGAGTTTGAGATTGTAGTTTGGCGATCGCTCCAAAATGCCTCCTCACTAGATGAGTTGACAGAGAGTATCTTGTCTTTTCTACTGGGACTTCGCGATAGATAAGCCTAACTGTTTTAGTCTCCACTTAGTAGAGGAACCTGATTATGGATTCTTTAATCATCCGACAGACTCAAGCTCAACCTGCACCGTTACATGCAACACCGCCTGTTGCCAGGCGAAAAATATTAGTAGGGCAATGGATCAAGGTTGATGGTAAGTTGACCTGTCGATGGATTGTAGCTGAAAGGTGATGAAGTATCTTGCTGTAAATTTCTGGTTGGTTGTAGGGACAGTGCCCCGTGCCTACCCTAAATCGTCGGGCAACCACGGAGAGATTTCCCGACGATCGTCTCCACAGATCAACGAAAATTTACAGGTTGAAAAATACTATGAACTGATTAGCTCAAACAGTATGAGCTATCTCAAAGACAAGTTTGCCTTACTCGGTCAAAGTATGTATAAAGCTCAATCTAGAGTGTTTTGCCAACACCACCAAAGCTCAGGCTATCTTGCCTTCTGTGCGGTGCGACAGTAACTTTATTGGGAGTATCGAATCATGAGAGTGTTTATTCGATCGATGGTCAGCATTCTCGTTTTTGTGACCGATGTTTTGTACCAGAATCGTCCCTATCAACGGTTTTATGTTCTAGAAACTATTGCCCGTGTTCCCTATTTCGCCTATCTATCTGTGCTTCATCTCTATGAAACCCTGGGGATTTGGCGAAAAGCAGACTGGCTGAAAGTTCATTTTTCAGAAACCTGGAACGAATTACATCATCTGCTGATTATGGAATCGTTGGGCGGCGATCGCTACTGGGTCGATCGATTCTTGGCACAACATTTAGCAATGGTCTACTACTGGATTGTTGTTCCGCTTTACATGCTGTTGCCCAAGTCTGCGTATTACATCATGGAGTTGATTGAGCAACATGCCTGTGACACCTACGATCGCTATCTAAAAGACCATGAAGTAGCCCTGAAAGCAATGCCTGCGCCTCAAGTTGCAATCAACTACTATCAAGATGGCGATCTTTATATGTTTGAGGAAATGCAAATTACTCAGACTAAGTTCCGTCATCCCAAAGTAGATAATCTCTACGATGTGTTTACCAACATTCGCGACGATGAGAATGAACATGTCAAGACGATGATTTTTTGCCAGCAACTAGACGCACAGCAAACCTTCAAGAGTCCCCATACTGCGATCGCGGTAACAGAAGTAAAAGCAGAAAATCTGCCTGCCTTTGCAACTAAAATGACTGAGCTTTAGAACACTCATCACAAAATAAGGAGACACGTACAATGACGAATGCAACATTGACTTCTACCCCAACGCCCGTCACTGAACTGACCCTGATTCCCAACAATTCACTGATTACTCCTACCCCCGAAGAAGGACGAAAGCTGGCAGTTATGATGGCGCGACTCATTGTTAAATTAACTCAGCCTGATGAAGAAAAACGCCAACACATCCGTGAAGCTTATGGAGACGATGCCATGATGCTGATTGCTGTTGGGCAAGTTGTTGCCACAGAATTCGCCACCATTGCCGCAGCAAATAACTACTGGCAGAAATCGTAACGCTTAGTTAGATTCAGTCTTCCGTCATCCCTGCTGAAATCGCATCTAACGCCTCTGCATCCAAAATCGTAATATATCCCCCCCGCTTGTACTCGATCGTTGGTTTCAACCGCCCAATCAACCGGACACACTCCTCATAGGAAATGCCAATCGTCCGAGCAATATGATAGTGAGACAGCGTAACATTGAGGCGATTTCCAGCAGGGCTAGGTTCGGTTCCATACTGAGCAGCCGTTGACTGAATCATTTGAGCTAATCGCACGATCGCACGTTCTGAAACAAGTCCATGTATAGTCTGATGGAGTTGATTTAACCGTTGCGTTAGTGTAACCAACATGCGAACTGCAACTTCAGGATTTCGTTGAAAGACAATCAATAGCGCTGATTTTTCAACTAGTAGAATTTCGCAATCAGTTTCTGCCACGATCGTCGCTGGAGACAACCCATCACCAAATAGAGCAGGGGCAGCAAATATCTCTCCAGCCAGCAAGATTCTGAGCAGGGTTTCTCGCCCGTTGGGAGCCGTCTTCTTAACTTGAAGCTTCCCAGCCAGCAGGATATGTAGTTTCAGGGGTAAGCGATCGCCTTCATGCAGCACGATTTCATCCCGTAAATAATGATGTACTTGCGATTGATGTTGTAAGGTCTGTAATTCTTCCAAGGCTATCTGCTCAAAAATCGCAGCTTTTGTTAAATGCTCGATCATAGCTATCATCGTTGACCACCCTAGATGCTCTAATTTTGCTGAACTTGAGCTACCTCAGAGACGCACTCTCAAACTTGAATTAACTTGATAGTAACGCAAGACAGAAACAATTCCAGCATTCCAAAATGCTATTGAGAGAGGAGGACAGCATGAAGTCAAAACTGGAAACCCTGGCCAAATTCTACCTGGAAGGTCATCCTGCTGAGATCTCGCCCGAAACTCAAGCTGAATTATGCGACTGGCTCATGGAAGAATTTCGGCAATTGCCTCTAAATCTTTTGTTTTCGGACTATCCGCGCTATCACTCACCCAAAGAAGTGTTTGCTGACATCGAACAAAATCAACTTTGGGTCAGCACAGAGGCTTACGATACTTCAATTTACACCAATCCATTTTATGGGGCAGTTCTTGCGGCTGTTCATGACTATGATCATTACCGTTCTAAAAGTGATTGGAGCTTTGAGGGAGAAATCATTGCTTACCGTGCAATTGCAAACCGCGCTCCCAGTCTAGAAATTCAAAAGATTCTCTATTCTCAGATTGTCCTCAGAGCCGCCGCTCATCTCTATTTAGGACATCTACCCGAACCCAAAATCGTCTTTCCCTAACGTTGATCTAAACATTAATCCGACCTATGTATTCCTGTCCATGCTGCCATAGTCAATTACTTCGCCACATTCGACATCAGCAAGTCTACTTCTTTTGTTCACACTGTTGGGCTGAAATGCCAGTTTTAAGCACATTCCAACAAACCAAGAATCACCACTAAATTGGAGATCAAGCAATGACATCCGAACTACGTGTATCAATCGTCGCCAACCTTTTGGAAAAAGTTAACTATGATAAGCCTGGTGTTTCTCGTCAGGTTATCGCCAAAGATGAACAGGTCACACACGCGCTGATTTGCATCACTGCCGGAACATCCCTACCTGAACATTCAGCCCCTCGATCGGTCTGCCTCACAGTGTTAGAAGGGCGAGGAACGCTGATGTTGATGGAACAAGAGATTGATTTAGAACCCGGTGTGTTTATAAAAATGTTGCCCGATGAGCCGCATTCTCTTTATGCGATCGAGAACTTAGCAATGCTCCACACCTAATGCTTCAGCAACGAAATGGAGAACCGTCATGATCAACCAGATAAATCAGGGTGCTTTGTATGATTTCATTATTGTGGGTGCAGGGGCAGCAGGTTGTGTACTTGCCGATCACCTCAGTGCCAATCCCAAAAATCGAGTCTTATTGCTAGAAGCAGGCTCACCAGATCACAAGCCTGAAATTCACATTCCCGCCGCTTTTAGTCAACTCTTCAAGACCAAATATGACTGGAACTATAGTGCAGTGCCACAAGCAGAATTGCAAGGGCGCAAAAGCTATTGGGCAAAAGGTCGAACCTTGGGTGGTTCTACATCCATTAATGCCATGATGTATTTGCGTGGTGTTCCGGCTGATTATAACCACTGGGAACAGTTAGGAAACCTTGGTTGGGGTTGGAAGGATGTTCTACCTTACTTTCGTCGCTCAGAATGCAACAGTCGAGGTAGTAGCGAACTACACGGCGATCGTGGCTCTCTGTATGTTGAAGATCTGCGTGATCCCAATCCTCTGAGCCGTGTTTTTATTGAGTCAGCACAAGCGATCGGTTTTCCCTATAATCCTGATCTCAACGGTTCACAGCTAGAAGGCGTAGGCTGGGTACAAGTTACTCAACATCAAGGTCGTCGCTGGAGTACGGCGGATGCCTTCTTGCGCCCAGCAATGAGTCGCTCTAACCTGCATGTTCTCACTGATGCACAATCTACTCGTGTCGTGATGCAGGACAATCGGGCAGTTGGAATTGAATATCGACGTGAAGGGATGCTGCAAGTAGCCACTGCAACTCGTGAAGTAATCCTTTCGGCTGGAACCGTTGGATCGACTCAACTTCTACTATTGTCTGGGATTGGCCCCGCCCAGCACTTGCGGGAGCTTGAGATTGAAGTGGTCGTTGATCTGCCAGGAGTGGGACAAAACTTACAAGATCATGTTGCCACCGCAGTTGTGATGGAAAGCACAAAGCCGCTATCTATGCTCAATGCAAATACACCGATCGAGCAAATCAGGTATCTATTATTCCAACGTGGAATGTTAACATCCAGCGTTCTAGAAGCGGCTGCCTTTCTCCGTACCACACCAGATCTGATTGCTCCCGACTTAGAGCTACAGTTTGCCCCAGTTGTGTTTTATGACTATGGGTTAGTTCCAGCAAAGCAGCATGGCATGACGATCGGGCCGACTCTCATTGCCCCCCGCAGTGTTGGATCAATGCGCCTGCGATCGCCTGATCCGATGGATCATCCAATTATTGATCCGCAATATCTATCTGACCCAGAAGGGCACGATCTTCAGGTCTTGATTGCAGGGATTCGCAAGGCTCAAGCAATCTTTGCAGCTGAACCCATGATTGATGTGATCGGTGCGCCGATTATGCCTGATCGACTGTTACAGAGCGATCGTGACCTTGAAGACTACATTCGATCGGGTGCAGATGGCTGGTGGCATCCCGTCGGAACCTGTCGGATGGGGACTGATCCATTAGCAGTGGTCGATCCAACATTACAGGTTCATGGAGTGGATGGACTACGGGTTGTGGATGCCTCGGTGATGCCGACCATACCGCGCTGTCACACAATGGCTCCGACCATCATGATCGCAGAGAAAGCGGTTGACCTGATTCTCGAACAAACTTCTCACACAGAAGAGTTAGCAACTCTTTATGCATAAGTTTTTCTCAGCCGTGTGAACCATTTGATCAACCCTATCTTTTGAAAAAGGAGACTACTAACCATGACTGATACTTCTGAATCTGCAAAAACTGCTGAAACCCTTTCTGCACCGCTTGATATTTGCATCGAAATCGCTCCAAATTTGTCTGAGGAAGCACAGAAGATTGCGATCGCGGAGAATCCAGACAATGCTCTAGTTGTGAAAGCTGGGCCGGCTTCAAAAGTTAGACTTGCACTAGAAACTGCTAAAAAGTGGAAACCAGGTCGAACGCTTCGAGTTCGGTTTCTAGATGGTGAGCCGATTGTTCATCAAAAAGTTGCTGCGATCGCTCGCCAATGGAGTCAATATGCCAACATTCGATTCTCTTTTGGTAATCATCCACAAGCTGAAATTCGTATCTCGTTCAAGCAAGAAGGCACTTGGTCTGCCCTTGGAACTGATGCTCTACTAGTTCCTAAAGACCAACCCACCATGAACTATGAACTGTTGAAACCCAATACGCCTGAGGCACGGTATTCAAGGGATGTACTTCATGAGTTTGGCCATGCGCTTGGCTGCATTCACGAACACGTACACCCAGAAGCAGGAATTTCTTGGAATAAAGAGGCAGTCTACCGCTATTACATGGCTCCACCCAACAGTCAGACAAAAGAGGAAATTGATCGCAATCTTTTCAAAAAATATAGCCGAACTATCACCCAATTTTCTCGATTTGATCCGAAGTCCATCATGATCTACCCAATTCCCAAAAAACTGACTACCAATGGCTATGAAGTTGGCTGGAATGGCCAGCTTTCGGCGACAGACAAAGCCTTTATTGCGAAAGCGTATCCAAGATAACTCGCCAATCCTGATTGACTGACAAATCTTTTCAGGTAGGTTGGGTTGAACCTGGTGAAACCCAACGTTAGCAACGGTAGAAAGGCTGCTGTTGGGTTTCGCGTGGCTCAACACCAACCTACGAAGAATCGAGGGTTTCAGGAGTTTTGTCAGTCAACCAGCTCGCCAATCTTAGACTTACCAATCAATCACCACTAAAGGAGTTAAATCATGACGACACAACACCCAGTCTACGAAATCCTCGCGAAAGAAATTGCCTACATCTTGGGCAATCCTGAGTTTGATAAACCCATTAACGAATTTCTCAACACGACAGGCTACAAGCTTGACCAATCTCTCAACGATCCTAATACTGGATTTCAAGCCTTTGGACTCACTTCGACAATTCCCAATAAACCACCTGTATTCGTCATTCGAGGAACCAGTGAAGCTATCGATGACATTGCAAACAACGATCCTCAAGGAATTGGATCTAACCAGTTTGCTGCAAATCGAGAAGCGATCGCAACCTGGTTAATCAAAAGTGACCCTAGACCCGACATCATCGGCCATAGCTTAGGGGGCGCGATCGCTCAGATTATTGCAGCAGAGCTAATTGATTTAGTTGGGGAAGTTGTGACATTCAGTTCTCCTGGAACTAGCTGCGCGATCGCTGACCAGTTTCTGCAAAGGGGTGGCGCAAACAAAATAGTCACGCACTACATTGTGGATGGCGATATTGTCAGCTTGGCGGGAGAAGCCTTTATTGCCGGAACAGCGATGCTGCAATCCTTTACCAATCCTGCTATCAATCCACTCTACAATTTGGACAAGCATCAGAAAATTGGACGATTGTTGAGCGCTCCGCCCCCTGGTTTTACCCAGACCAAACTTTCAGTCAAAGCTTTAAACCACCCCGCATTTACCTATGTCAATGCAGATTACCTGGAGTTTTTAGCAGCCTACCGGGCGATCGCTCCCAACGTCACCCACTGGCTCACGTCCAGACAAAAGGTTGAAACCTTGAGACGATCTGGCTTCTCTTTCCAAACATTCATTGTTGATGTATTTGATCGGCTTGCTCCAGAAAAAGATAATTGGCTAGTAGGCGATAGCCAAGACAATACTGCTGACGGTGCAGGAGGAAACGATGTCCTGATTGGCAAAGGTGGCCACGATCAACTCAAGGGTGGACATGGAAAAGATACTTTGATCGGCGTTGATCCAGACAGCGATCGTCCAGGACTTCAAGAGATAGATACTCTGACAGGTGGCGTTTCTACTGATATTCTTGTGCTTGGCAACAAGAAGCATGTGTTTTACAGATGTTGAGCGACAATCCCATCACTCGTAAAATCGCACTCACCGTCCGCTTTCCTGGCGCTAAAGTCGCTCCCACCACCATCACCATCACCGAATTCTAACCCCGCTGGGAAAATAACGCCGCAAACGCTAGCATGAAGGCAAGTAATTCTTTCGGTAGCAAGTTCATCAGAAACATTCCAAATTTTTCTATTTCTGATCTTGCTACCATTTCCTCTTCATTGAAATGGATAAAGTCGAGCTTAGGCTCACTCTGTTCTTTTTGGCTTCATGCAACAAAGCCCTTTAGGTGTAGAAAGTTGCTCCACGAACTTGAGCCGACTTGCAAGAACAACTCGATCATCTATTCTTCTCGTCGGTAGAGGTTCGTTAAGCTCTGCTCCCACGCATCAGCAATGACCGATCGCAACGATCGCGCCCAGACTGCCCAACCCAAACGCTGCCCAAACTCCAGTCGATTGCCAGAGCCAGCCAGCCAACACACTTGCAATCAGAGTTGCCACACCCGTCACCAAACTTAGCCACCCAAACGCCGTGCCGCGTAACTCAGACGGGACGTGATTAGAGATCATCGCCAGCAAGACTCCCTGCGTCATCCCCTGATAGAGTCCATATAACAAGAGCAATAGCCAAACTTGCCAGGGGTTCTGAGCGATCGCCAACCCACCATAAGTCACAGCAAATATCCCCAATCCACCCGACAAAATGCCGCGCCGACTCAGCCGATCGGACAGCCAACCTGCCGGATATGCACTCACTGCTGAGGCGATATGAATGACCGTCAGCACGATCGGCACGGCTGCTAATGAAATCCCCACACTCTCAGCTTTGAGCAATAAAAAAGCATCGCTAGAGTTGCCCAGGTTAAAGCAAAACGCCACGCCTACCAAGTTCCAGTAGCCTGCCCCAAGTTGCTTAAGTTGTTGCCACTGTAGGCGTTTTGATGACTCTGTTTTTTGTGGTGTCATCGTTTTTTGCGGTGCGCCAATCCCTACTATCAGCAATCCCACTGTCAGAGCCGCCGGAATCATGGCCGCCCAGAAGACTAGCCGCGTGTTTTGGGCAGACAGTGCCAGTAGTGCAGCAGCAGCAAGAGGCCCCAGCAGTGCCCCGATCGTATCCAGCGTATAGCGCAACCCATAGGCGGCTCCTCGTTGGCTTTCGGGGGTGACATCTGCAACCAATGCATTGCGCGGGGCAACTCGAATCCCCTTTCCTACTCGATCGCCCATCCGTGCCGCTAAGATCCAAACTGGATTGGCAGCGATCGCATAAAGTGGCATCATCAAAGCCGAAAAGCCATAGCCTGCGACTGCCAACCATTTACGCTGCTTGCCTCCCCGATCGCTAATCTGTCCCGATCCTACTTTCAACACGGCTGCTGTCAACTCAGCAATGCCCTCAATCAGCCCGATCGTTACTAGGTTTGCCCCAAGGGTAGAAGCCAAAAACAACGGCAAGACAGACTGGATCATCTTAGAACCAATGTCCATCAAAAAGCTAACCCAGCCCAGCACCCAGACTTGTTGGGGTAGCGGCGGCAAACTTGCAGGTTTTACAGTGGTCATGCGATCGCTGATTCAACCTCGCTATTATGCAGTAGTTAGTAGTTTATGTATAGAACCTTTTGATACTAGAAGAAAGGCATTGCTAAATCACCGGATGAATTGCTCCCAATGTAACAGGAAGCTAAACGTTCAAATTCCCCCATTTTTGGGAGATTTAGGGGGCGAAAAAGTTGACACTTTCCACAGATTCATCCCTTCGATCACAACGCCGAAAAAAGCTGTGCATTTTTTGCATAAGCTAGCCAGGTTGAACCGCAACTTGTGAAATGTAACCATCACTATAACCATCACTCAGATTGCACTTCGATCGAATTACCCTCATAATAAAAGCTACCAGGCATTGCCACACACCTCCCCTTCACTGCAACTATGGAATGGCTTCAAGCCCCTTTAGAATTCGCAAAAGAGTTTGTGAAGTACATCCTCACTGCTTTTGTGATCTACGGCGTGTTTATGACGATCGAACAGATTCGCCCTGCTGAGCGCCATCAGCCCCTGCGTCACATCTGGTTTAACCTGCGGTGGTATGTGTTGTATAGTGCGATTTCTCTCAGTCTGGGAGCGATCGGCTTAAAGATGATAGTCGCCCACCTCCAACAGCTTGATACACCCCATCTTTCCATTCCTGCCCCACACAACTCGGTAGAACTACTCCTGGTTGCTTTGTTCTACTTTTTGTTGACAGACTTTTTCTACTATTGGTTTCATCGCCTCCAACATACGACGTTTTTATGGGAGCAACACAAGTTTCATCACAGCGAAGTCTCTCTAAACGTCACCAGTACTCAGCGAGTACATTGGCTAGAAGATCCGCTAGTTGTGCTGTTTGTAGCAGTGCCGATCAATTTACTCTTTCGCTTTGAAGGCATAGAAATTGGTATTTTGGCATTCATTGAGTTGCTGTGGTTACAGTTTATTCACCTCAACTTGCGACTAGAATTAGGAATGTTTACAGGTGTAGTAGTCGGGCCACAACATCATCGCGTGCATCATTCTTTTGCCCCTCAACATATCAATCGAAACTATGCGGTATTTTTTCCAGTTCTAGACATCATTTTTGGAGCCTATAGCCGTCCCTTCAAGGGTGAATTTCATCAACCGGGTTAACGGCTAAACCTACAATGACCTGCGGAAAGCTTTTTGGTTGCCGTTTCGATCGTGGCTAAAATATCGACAATCGTGGCTCCAAAAATGAATCATTTAGCATCTCGATCGCTCACCTTTATGCAGCCTGCTTTAGCTCCCTGGTTTACTTGTCTTCAGCCAAACCCGATTGCAGATCTGCGGCTGTTTTGTTTTCCTTATGCGGGGAGCGGCGCATCCGTTTTTCGGGAGTGGAGTAAGGCTTTATCTACAAACGAGGGGGCTGCGATCGAGGTCTTTGCCGTGCAGCTACCAGGGCGCGAAACTAGACTGCGAGAATCAGCACTCACGCGACTCCAGCCTCTAGTACAAACCTTAAGTCAGGCGATTTTGCCCTGGTGCGATCGACCCTTTGCGTTTTTTGGACACAGCATGGGTAGTTTAATTAGCTTTGAAGTGGCGCGATATTTGCGTCAGCACTACGGCATTCGTCCAATACAGCTCATCGTGTCAGGTGCGCGTGCGCCCCATATTCCCGATCCAAATCCGCCTCTCTCCAAACTACCGCAAGTTGAGTTTCTACAAGCCATTCAGGAGTTTAACGGTACGCCCAGGGCAGTGTTAGACAATGCTGAACTAATGGCTCTACTTTTGCCTACTTTGCGTGCTGATTTTGAACTACTGGAAACCTATGTCTATCAGCCTGATTCACCCTTTGATTGTCCGATCGCTGCGTTTGGCGGTCGCGATGACCCCAAAGTTGATCCGACCCATGTAGAAGCCTGGAACTTGCATACGACTGCATCCTTCTCGCTGCAATTGTTACCAGGCGATCACTTCTTTCTACAGTCAGAGCGATCGCGCCTCTTGCAGCAGATTATCCAACAGCTTCACCTAAATCTTTGATGGCGTTGCTGAATCAGGGGATGAATTGCCCCAAAGTGGAGGGAAACCCAATGTTCATCCCCTGAGGGGATTTACTACTCTGTACACACAAGTCGATTGTCGCTTCGTTTCAGACGGCTTCAGCCCCCTAAATCCCCCGAATCGGGGGACTTTGAAAATTGGAACCTCCCTGAAAGACAAGAACATTTCAGATCTTAAAGTCCCCCAGAATGGGGGATTTAGGGGGCGAACCCCAAGCGATCTGAACTCAAAGCAATTTGTGTGTACACGGTAGGAGGGGATTTGGGGGGCGAAAAAGTTGACACTTCCCACAGATTCATCCCTCCAATCAGCTTCACCCAAATCTTTGATTAGCCCTCATCAGCTTTTATTTAACTGCCGAGAAAGGAGCGTGTCAATAGAGAACAAGCCGCCGCCATTGACCAGAAGAAACCCAAAGGACACCGCGTAGAGAGAAGCCATTTCTAGCGGCTTAATGTGCAAGCCCTCGCCTTTAATGTGAAAATAAATGGCAACTAGCATCGTGAACAGCAATGCGAATGCATCCAACCGAGTTAACAATCCCAGAGCTAGTAAAATTGAACTAACAATTTCGACATAGGCAGCACAATACGTAAAAAAGACTGGGTAGGGCAAACCCAGAAACTTCACTACACCTGTGGCAAAACCCTGTACATCTGCTAATTTATCTAGCCCATTGGGAATCATCAACAGCCCCACGACCACTCGAAGTAATACCCAAGCAAGCTGAAAACTGCGATTCTCGCTTGAACTGGACTGGAGAACGGTGGCTAGAAAGGAAGGTTTAGCTTGCATAACTGTCATAGTTAAGAATGATCCCAGTCGGGTTTAATAGATTTACGACGATTGAGAAATCGATCGATCGCCATCGCTGCAACACACCCCTCGCCAGCCGCGACAACTGCCTGCTTAAACGGGGTATTCCGAATATCGCCGATCGCCCAAACGCCCTCCACAGTTGTCTCCATCATCTCATTGACCTTCACACCGCCATCTGCATTACACTCTACTTGACCGCCAATAAAATCTGTGATGGGTTTAGAGCCGCTTTGATAAACAAAAACTCCTTCCACTGAAAGAGAGAGCGGTTCTGACTGTCCTTTGGGTTTGACCTGCACACCCGTCACTCCTGCTTCATTGCCTTGGATGGATGTGAGGCGAGTTTGGCTCCAATGTTTAACATTAGACATATTTAATAAATCTTTAACCAATTCATCATCAGGTTGTGGGTCTTTCACCGTCACCCAATGCACCGTCGAGGCAAACTTAGTCAAAACTTGAGCTTCTTCGATCGCCTCATGATTGATTCCAACCACAGCAACTTCACGCGCCTTATAGAATGCAGCATCGCAAGTCGCACAATAGCTTACTCCACGACCCAAAAATTCCGCTTCTCCTGGAAATGAGGCAACGCGACCCATTGCGCCCGTTGCTAACACCAAAGTCCGCCCAACAAATGTACCTTCAGGCGTATAGACTTTTTTCAACGAGTCGCTAACATCAATGCCAAACACCTGGGCACGCTGGTAGGACGTTCCGAAAGAAATGGCTTGATCGCGCATCACATCCAGCAGTTCATGGCCGCTGACATCTCCCGCAACGCCAGGATAATTGGCAATTTTGTGAGTGATCGCTAATGCACCAACCGCAGGATTTTTATCTAAAATAATGGTTTTCAGTCCGGCACGGGATGTGTACAGGGCGCAAGTACAGCCTGCTGGGCCCCCTCCAACGATGACGACATCAAACTCGTATATATTCAAAATATTAAGCCCCAAAGCGCGTTGAATAGCTACCCAAAATAGCATACATTCACTATACCTCTACAACGAGCAGCGTTAGTAAATTACGCTAGAAGATTGCATTGGAATAGTGCCTAGGAAGGATTCCAGCATACTCAATGATCCCTGCCAATCGGCATAAGCCTGATGACTGGATGAGCAGCAGACTGTGTTGATAAAAATGGCACAGCAAAATCCAGCAATCTCGACATCCAGAAATTGAGCTTCTTCGAGCAACCACTGAAAGCTGACTATTTGCTTCACTCTATGGTCACCTAAAAATTGTTCAAAGTGAAAAAACAGTGAGAAGTAGTTGATAGCATCGCGGACACAGATCTGACAGTTCCATGCAAACTCAAGATAGCCACTATATCGGTAGCCGTCCCCTTCTTTGACCTCACTGCTAAAGCACCCTGTGGTAAAAAATTGAGTATGTTCAAAATTTAGCGCACAAACCAAGGATTTTAGCGCTTGATCTGAAGCAAGTTCTGGAATGGTATCGACTAATTCTGGATGGGCGATCAGATTTTTGAAGCCATGATTGATCTCTCCATCATTCCGTGTAATTTTACTGCTCGAATAGGGAATTTCTTTGCTGTAGGGACTAATAGATAACGAGTTAGGATAGGGTAGTTGCATCCAAAGCCAGGTGTATTCAAATCTTTTCTTGATGTACTACACAGAAGCCGGAGTTTTCTGGTTGCAGATCATTCTGAGCCGATCGAGATACGGTAAACCTGCCATAACAAACTCGGTATTTTGCACAAAGTCAATCAGGCAGGCAATCTCATCGACTCCCGCGTGACGAATTTCTTCTACAAAAGGCTGACAGCTTGTAGGCGTACCGATCAGCGATCGTCCTTTCATAAAGCCTTCTACCCCAAACTCTAACAGGCTATCAATGTCGTCTTCCGAGAAATCTTTGAGGCTTACAGTTAGCCCCATGCCTTTTGCGAGTCCTTCGAGTAAGTCGTAATGGGTTTTGAGATAGTTGCAAAACGGTTGACGAACTTGTGGGTCTATCGGGTGAGTTATGCTGAACCAAACTCTAGATGTCAGTAGATGAGACACCGCCACTCAAAATTGGCGAAGTTTCGGAATCCATAACCCAAACGCTTGATTACTTTGAGCCTATTGTTAATGCCTTTCACCCCTCCACTCGTGGTGTTTGCAAAGTAGCTCACCGTGCATTAGCATAACTCACCCAGTAGACCCAGAGAAGTTTGGTGATTGGGCAAGAAAGTTGACCACAGTGGACTCTATTAATAATCCTAAACTACCCATGCGGTTGATTCGACGAGGTGAATTGGTCTACCAACGCGACGAGCGTGAGGAGACTCAAATAAACCTTTTCTAAATCACTAGCTGTAGCTATTTAGGGCAAGTGATTTGAATTGTCTTTTGGGTTTCAATAAGCTCCTTGAAAAGAGCGATCGCCTGAGTACTACTTTCTGCTGGATCTAAGAATCTGAAGGCAGAAGTTGCCAAGTATTCAAGACTCTGCTCAAAAGCGATCCAGCGGCGCTGGCAAGCCTCAGCAGCAGTTCCCGTTGTATTAGAACTCGCGAAGATATCCAGCACCGTATCTCCTGGCTCTGTTAAGAAGTCGATGAAGAAGGCTGGGAGCTTTTGAGGAAATCTTGCAGGATGCGGAGCAACACCCGCTGCTTTACAGAGCTGAAGGTAGCGAGAATTGCTTTCAGTATTAGGAATTTGCAAAAGGAGGAGAAGTCATCACCAAATCAACCGAATCAGCCTCAAGCTGCTCTAGCAAATCCAGGGAATCTCCAACGTAGGCTGCCCCATGACTTGTGACGTAAAGAGGATTACTCAACATCTACTGTATCTTTACCTGCATGGACAGTACGGATTATAAGTTCTTAGGCTACAGATATCATTCGGATTCGGGAATAACTCTACAAAGGTCAACTCTTTCTAGAGAACCGCACAATTTAATCTTCAAATTTGAACCCATTTCAGTCATTGTCATTTAGCAGAGAATTAGATTGAATTTCAGGTTGCACTAGCAGCACATCTTCATAGATTACGTCGATCGAGATTGTCAAACCCACACTCACTAGCTCAATGTCATCGCCTTCACCATAGGGAATAAATGTCCATGACCCCGATTGACTCCGCCGGAAGACATCCACCGTCTTGGCAGTAGATCCTACAAGAACATACTCTTGCAAACTCTCCAAACGGCGGTAGAGAGCGAATTTTCCACCTCGGTCATAGGCTTCGGTGCTAGGAGATAAGACTGCAACAATCAAACAAGGATGACGTGAAAACTGTTGAGCAGTGCGGTCTTGATCATTACAAGTGACGCTGACATCAGGATAAACAAAAGGGCCATTCTCTGTAATTCCGACCTTTGCATCTGAGTTTCTTACTTTGCAGCGTCCGCGTAGACCCTCGCGGAGGACACTCGCAACATTTAGCGCAATGTCAGCATGGGGGAGCGATCCACCCGTCATCGCAAAGACTTGCCCATCAAAATACTCATAGCGCAGGTCTTGCTGGGCCTCCCACTCAAAATATTCCTGCGGGGTCAAATGAGGAAGTGTACGGGTCGCAAGCATGGGCACTCGGATTGGGGAAGTTGCATCTCTATTGTATAGGGCGCTTAGATTCGATCGCTCTAAGTTTTCTTAAAGGAATTCGCGGTGCCCCATTCACTCTTATGATTGCTCTAGGGTTCAATTTGTAAGTCCGAATCAATTTCAATGACTGTGATTTTGGCATCCTCAACGACTGTGTTTCCCATAATCGTATTGTGCAATGCTTCAAACTTCGACTCATCTTCAGCAATGCGCTCGTAGTGCAGAATGACGTGATACCGATGATTGATTAGCTCTCCAGAGCGCGATCGTTCTATCGCATCCCAATCGATGTTTTGCTGTTCTTCCGCTATCTGGCGATAAGCATCGGCTAACTGTTCTAATGCAATTGAGATCGCATGTTCTTTTGTTTGCCCCTGGCATTGGATGCTTTCTCTGGAAGAGTCGCTAAAAGAGGATGATAACTCGCAGATATAGTGTCCGTTTGACTGAGGGACAAGCGTAATTGAGATTGTTTCGGGGGTGCGATTCAGAACCATCATTCATCTCCTACAACACTCAAAGCTTTTGCAACATTGCCATCAGTTTATATTTGCGGGCGTGAGTTTGCATCAATTGCTGACGGTAGGCTGACCATTCTGGCTGTCGTTCTGCCTGTCGATAGGCAGCTTTCGCCTTTTGCAACCATTCGATCGCGTGGTGGTAAGCATCGGCTTTGCCTCGATTCATAATGTCTTCGGCACGCTGACGGGCATTTTCGATCACCCATTCTGGGCGCTGGGAGATAGCAGCCTCCATAACGCGATGAATCAGGGAGTAGTAGCTAAAGCTTTTGATGGCAGCAATGGCGCGATCGATTAGTCCTTCGTGCAGAAAGATATCTACCTTTGCCTCTTCCAGTCCCCAGCCTGTGTGCTTCTCCAGCATTTGCAGCAGGTCTTGACGAAGCGTTGCCCAGTTCTCTCCTGCCAGGTCTTCGATCTTTTGGTAGTCCGCAAAAGAGGGTTGGGCTTTGAAGGCGGTGACTCTGGCGGTGAGGGCGATCGCCGAATTATCTAATCCTTCTGCCAGGTCACTTGTCCAGATGGCGAGTTCATAGAGACGGTTGCCGGGTAGAGTCAACCCGGTTTGGGCAATGGCTAGAGCTTGGGTAACGGCTTCTTGCTGCCGCAGAGTTTGAGCCAAGGCAAAGGCTTCTTCCAGGGTGGTCATCTGGGTTTGGGCGGCGGTCACAGCTTCTTCTACTCGCCCCAATCGGGCCAGCGTGGTGAGGTATTGTTCGATTTGTCCTTCGGCTTGTGCCAGGTAGAGATATTCCTGATAGCGTTCTTGTTGGGTCAGAATGTCTAGCCGGATCGATGCCAGGTCGTCAGCAAAGTCGGGCCGCTCTCTGTCCCAGGCACCCAATTCGGTGATTTCGCCGTTTAGCACTCGCACCAATGGCGGATGGCTCCATCCCTGCTGCAAGGCTTCTAGACTCATCAAGAGGGACTCTCCCCATTGTTGCTACCAGGTTTGGAGTTGCGATCGCAATTGGGTCTGCTGTTCCGCCGTGAGTTCAGAAATGAGAATGGCTTGTGTCCAGGCGCGATCGAGCGCTGCGACAATTTCATTGCTGTCTACTCCATAGTCTTCGACCTCATCCCAGTCGTCTACGCAGCCCTGGGTAATGCCTTCCAGAATTGCCATTGCACTCTCCCCGTCGCCCATTTGAGAAAATTCTTCTGCCTTGTCTACAATGTTCAGCAGGTTGTCGGTTACCGGATCATCGTCATAGCCACTTTCCCAGGCATCGACAGCATCGCGAAACACTTGCTGCACCTGACGACGGAAGGGGGCGGGATCGATGGGGGTGCGACGAGTTGGCTTCGTCTGTGTGGGAGAGGAGGTCGCTGGGGAGGAAGCGGCAGTGATTAAGGTAACCTGGCGATCGAGGTCATCGATCAAGCGCGGATGATCCGCAAGAAGTGTCTGGACGACCTGCCGGGTTTGAGTGAGATCGAGGCGATCGAGGAGTTGCTCCAGAGAAGGACGAACTTCAATGGTTTCTGGTTGGTGGACACACACAAGCAAAACGGCAACGATGTGTTTGCACCAACCCCCAAAGCTATAGGCACAGGTACATTGGGCAGTTGTAATGCCACCTGCGTCAAACTGCATTGTCACTTGATAAGGTCTGGCTTCACTCCCTTCGACTTCTGCTTGTAGCACATGGCCTCGCTGAGTGAAAGCGGACACGGCTCCCGATCGATAGTAGCTTTCACCTCGCTCAAAAGATTGAGGAGTCGCATTGCGGCGCAGAGTGGTCAGCTTGATAGGAGGAATCGGCATAGCACAATCAAAAAAGGAGGGCAATTGTAATGATGTTCAACCTACCAGGTTACGCTCCCTGGATTTGTCTATCTTAAACCTGGAAGAAGTCATCGAAAAGTCTGTAGAAATGGTAACGCCGATCAACAAGAGTCAGAGGCGCTGCTGAATCGCAGTATGAAATGCTAAATTCGCCCTCACCCTAACCCTCGCCCCTTGAGAGAGGGAACGTTTCAACTCAGCCTGTAAACGTTGGCTTGCACTATAACCCTTCACTTGAAGTCTTACTCAAAAGCAAGCCCGACCTGATTCTAGGCATGAAAGATGTGAGCAAGCAGTATTCAACACTGGCAAAGATTGCGCCAACTTTAGTGCTGGATTGGTCTAATATGGAAACGAATTTAAACACGATCGCAGCAGCAGTTCGCAAACCAGAGCAAGCGCGTCGCATTATCGCAGAGATGAAGCAATCAATTCTTGATGCACGTCAACGCTTTGCGACATTCATTGCGACCCATCCAAAAGCTCTGATTCTCTCTACCAGTAACATGAGAGAGATCAACTTATTTGATCAAGAGAGTAACCATTGCTCTTCTCTAGTTGCAAGCTTAGGATTTGAAATCCTAAAACCCGCAAATAGTCTTCCTGGTCAACTCGCTATCCCAATTTCACAAGAAGAACTGCCTCAATTGAATCAAGCGGATTTAGCTATTTTGCTAGGGTTTGATTTCTCTGCGGTTGGTAAGCTCACTGATGCAGGCAATCTTGAAACGCATCAACTCACTCCAATTAAGCTCCTCGATCCAATGAATGATCGGAGAAATTCCCTTCCAAGTCATGTTTCCTGCCCAGTGGAGGGCGGCTTCGATGGAATCTAACACTGTGCCATTCCAGTAGTTCTCCAAGACTGCCCAACAGCGTTCTATCAGGTTGTATTTGCTGTGATACAGCGGGTGGTAAACGAGGTGAATTCTCAACCCGCTCAGTTGAGCAAATTCCACCATGCGTTTGATGAATTGGGTGCGGTCACACCCTGTTAAAGTCCTAACAAACAAGCTCTCGCCGACGGAACAAACCACGTTGATTTTCGCAGTTACCGTTTGCAGTTACCGCCCCGTTGAATCTAGTTCACTGCTTTATAGTACGCCTTACTCCAAGATTCTGGAAACGATTTGAGCGATGTTATCCAATTGCCCTTGGAGATTGCTTCTGCACTGCAACCATCCAAGTCCATTCAATGAAGATGACTTGCAATGGTGTACGGAACAGTAGGTAAAGCGGTCCATTTCCATGACCACCAAAATCCACTGAATTCAGCGCTGCATAAACATTGGACGGAAAAACACAAACCAAAAATGCAATCACAAGTATTCCTGTAAGTCGAAAATACTTAGGAATCAGCGAGCCAATCGCAAAAAACAGTTCAAGCATACCAGTTGCATAGATGATGAAATATCGAAAAGGTACAAATTCAGGTAGCATTTGAACCATGCCATCATCTAGCAGGAAGTGACTGACTCCGGTAAATAAGAACATAGCGGCTAGAGCGATTCGCCCGCAGAACCGATAGCGAATCGGCTGTTGACTAAAAAAGACAAATCTAATCAGGATTGCGAAGGCAAAGGTAACTAACAAAATAATCAAGGTTGCCATTGTTTTGCTCCCTTCTGCTGGGTTGTCAGCGAACGTTGCAGCCCACTCGCAAATAATCTTAACTCATCTCTTTCATAATGCCGTTACACAGTGTCCGAAATCTGTCCGTACCAATACGCGAATTCCGAATCACCCACAAGTATATTAATTGTGGCGCTGCTGCATAACGGGTCGCTTGAGCGGCTGCTAATAACTGTGAACTCAACACCAAGATCTTCGGAAGTCCGCTCTCAGCGAATTGTTAGGCTGTTTCTTGCGGGGATACAGTATTCTTTTCTATCGCGCCAAGAATAACAGCCCAGTCGTTGCGATGCAGTTCGTGTCCTGTTCCTGGCAATGGTAATAATACAGCATCCTGGATCTCTGCTTGCAATGCCAAGCCATGGGCATAGGGTAAAACACAATCTTCTGTGCCATGAATAACCAGAGTTGGTACAGCGATTTCGTGGAGGCGATTACACCATTTTTCTCCGCCTTGAAGCAAGGCATGATTAAAGGTCGTTATGAGATTGGGAGTGCGATCGAAGTCAGCCCCAGCTAATTCGCGGATAGCTGATTCATCAAACGGATGGGCTGAACCAGACATCAATCGCCACGTACCAATCTGATAGTCAATCACTGCCTCACGGTTTGCCCAATCCAGGTCACTGGCTTTTGCATGGTATTCAAGGATAGATGGATCGATCCCTGGCATTGTTGGATCAGTTTCGGCTAAGCGTTCTGAGGCGATTAACGTCAGACTTTTGACCCGTTGAGGATGCTTGAGCGCCATCAGTTGAGCCAGGAATCCTCCTAGCGATATTCCCACTAAATGAGCGCTCTGAATTCCATAGCCATCAAGAACACAAAACGCATCATCCGCTAGATCTTCAACGGAATAATGAATATGACCTAGCTCGTAACTGGTTGAGCGCCCTGTGTCTCGGTGATCGTAGCGAATTACATAGCGACCCAGAGCAGCCAATTGGCAGCAAAAGTCTTCTGCCCACCACACGGCTGAAGCCATCGCTCCCATGATTAATAAAACTGGTGGATCGTCTGAAGTACCGAAAGACTCGGAGAAAAGGCGAACTCCGTTATGACTAATCCATTTACTTTCCATATCTTTTCATACATCGGTTTTCTTATATCTTAGGCAACCTTAATTCCAGGGTTTCTCCATTGTAGAAGTGTAGAAGGTTAATCATTTGGTATTCTGCGGTAGCCATACTTTGCAGCCTAACACCTAGGGTAAAAGTTGCTTCGGCTTGGATGAATTGTTGGAGCGCACTCTGACGTTTTTAGCTAAGGATGTCAGTACCTTTGTGCCCGTCGGATACACCCTCTACCAAAAATACGTCACCGACAGTGTTGTTGACACGTAATGACCGAATCGCCTTATAGGCATCTGATTCATACCAACCGCTTGCTTGTTCTAGGGAAGGGAACTCAATAACAACCAAGTCTCCTAGCCAAGAACCTTCCAGTAAGTGATAGGGGCCACCGTGTATGCGGTACTTGCCAGAGAATGGAGCCAGCGTTACATCAATGCGTTGCAAATATTCTTTAATCTCTTCGCCAAATCGTGTCTCATAAATCACAGCAACAGCATAAGCGGTCATCGTTTAATCTCCTATTCGCGGTGTACTAACTTTCAGTGGTTTACTTCATCACAAAACTCTGCGAGCACTTGAGCTTTCACAGCATTGAGCGGGAAGGTTTTGGGGTAGGTCGAAAACATCAGCATAATTCCTTGCAAAGTTGCAGAGAAATAAAGCGATCGCATTCGTGGATTTTCTACGCCCAATCGTTCAAACATCTGAGTCTGTACTTCAAACTGTCTAGCTTGTTCGTCCTTTAATTTCTGGCTAGATTGCGCCGCGATCGGATCGAGATTGGGTTGGCTGAACAGATTGAGGTAAAATCGAAATACATCCGGCTGCCGCTGGACATCGGCGAGTGCCCCTTCGACAATATGCCGAATCCCATCTGCTGGTATTGGTTTTGCTTTAGCAGCATTCATCACCAGCAATACATCATCGATCCGCAGATCGACCAGTGCAGATAATACTTCTGCCTTGCTTTTAAAATAGTGATACAGCAATCCCTTCGAGATTTGAGCTTGTTTAGCGATTGCTTCGATCGAGGTAGCGTAATAGCCCTTGTCACAAAATAAACTCAATGCTGTTTTGAGAATATGTTCGCTAGTAGCCTGACGGATGCGATCGTTTTCGGCGGAAGTACGGGGCATTGGGGTTACTCACTGAGGAAGGCGGAGATCGAGCTAACCAACCGAGTGGGATGAGTTAGTGTCGGCATATGATCCGCTCCCTCAATCCGATCGAACTGAATATCCGGTACTTGTTGAAACAATTCCGCCGTATGTAAATTATCCGCCATGTCTTGAGTCCCAATGATGAATAGGGTTTTGGTCTGAATTTTATTTAAGCGTTCAATCGTCGGCGGCTGCGCCCACCGCATCTCCGTGGTTTTCCACTCCAACGCTCGTTCGTTGTTGTGCCGGGTCATTGCAGCCATCAAGTCACGCTGGGGACTAGACATGACTACGCTGTAAATACACTGTGCGAGGCAAAGCTGGGTCATTTTTTCCGTGTCTGGAGCCGCTGCCCAGATTTGGCCAAACAACTGTTGGATCTCAGGTGAGAATTGATGCCCAGACAGCCCTGGAGCAACCAGCACGAGTTTAGATACTCGATCGGGATAAGCTAAAGCGAAATCAGTCGCAATCTGCCCGCCCATGGAATGCCCCACTAGAATTGCTCGATCGATTTGCAAATAGTCGAGGAGATTTTTTAGATCTTCAACAAAATCGGCGGGTTCGAGTAGTGGTGGCGATTGCCCTGCACCGCGTCCGTCAAAAGTAATTACCCGATAGTTTTGGGCTAACTGAGGAACAATCAACTGCCAATCGCGCAAGTCCGCTCCACCACTATGCAGCAAGACGATTGGTTTGCCTTGTCCGTGAATTTCATAGTACAGATCCATAGTTGTATCCTCCACAGAAGTATTAGTGAGATTTTTGCAAGAAGTTACGTTGGCGTAGCCTCTCTGCAAGAGAATCGCGTTTCCGGTTGTCCTCTTCTGCTGTCTGGAGCCAAGAGATATCTTGTCCAAGCGACTTAACTACATCTCATTTCTTAAAGTTATCATATTTATGACTGAACAAACAGTCAATAAAAAACTTTACAAATTGGGCGAAGGACTAAGCCGCATAACGACCAAGATAAGAGGCGACGAGTAACCTAGAACGAAGCGAAAAGTTTTCAAATCGCCGCTTCATCGACTTGTTATCCTGCGCCTCAACGATGTAGCTCCATTCTAGTCATTCCCCTTGTCACCGAAGAGTTGGTCGTTGCCTACACCTATGCAGAAGGCTGAGATTGATATTGCTGTATAGTGCTACGAATGTTTTTGTTGACGGTGATAAAGCTAGAATCCTCCAGTTCACTTGTCCCTGTGGGAGTTGGCTGTGAAGCCAAAACCGTGGCGGTGATGTTGCGATCGGGTAAGTAGGTTAGCTCTGAACCCCAGCCGATCGTCGCGCCATTATGACGCAAGAAATTGCCAATGCCTGCGATACTACCGGATTCAAGACCTAACCCATAGAAATTACGTTCGATGCCATCAGGGGCTGAACCTGGTGGACGATTCACACCGGCAAGGAGATCGGAATTGTCGCTAATCATCAACTGCAAGGTTGATGGAGATAGGAATTCTCCTTGGAACAGGGCTTGAATTTTGGCAGTTTCGGCGGCTGTAGAGACGATTGCCCCTGCTGCTGCTGCCCAACTCAGCCCTTTTTTGCTCACTTCATCGACTTCATTTAAGTAATCGGCTGTAGTAATCTTGCCATCACTATCTAAATCGCTGTAAGTCCGAGTAATGTTACCTCGACTCACCGCTTCCTGCGGCGCATAAAATGTCTGGTTCAGTCCCAATGGTTCAAAGATCCGCGATCGCAACTGGTGAGCCAACGTTGATCCGGTGGCTTTTTCCACGATTTCACCTAGTAATATGTAGTTGCTATTACTGTAGTGGTAAGCCGCTCCCGGTTCACCCAAGGCTGGTTTACCTTGAACAAATGACAGTAGCTCCTGCGCTGGAATGGTGCGATTAAAAAATGCCTTGGGATCACTAAAGAATTGCGCCCTTGCTTCTGGTTGATCTAAATAGCTGGGAATACCGCTGGTATGACCCAGTAATTGACGAATGGTAATCCGATCGCCATTTGTAATATTCTTCGCTAAATCTGGCACCCATTGATTGAGCGTATCATTCAGATTTAATTTACCTTCTTCGTACAGTTGCAATACGACTGTGGCAACGATCGGTTTCGTAATACTCCCAATTCCAAAGACTGAATGAGCATCCACGGGTGCTTGGGTTTCCCGGTTGGCTAATCCTGTAAAACCCTGCCAAACACTACCATCTGGTGCAAAGGTCACCGCCGCTAGCCCTGTAGCATTGGGATTGTCCAACAGTGATTGATCCAGATTAGCCTGTAAGGTTTTTGCGAGTTCGACTTTCCCAAATAGAAAACTGTCGGCTTTAAGTCGGGTAGCTTTCACTCCTTGAAGTTCCGCGATCGCTTGACCTGCATCAAACACGATCGTCCCACCGTTGTTGTCCTTAAAGGTCAAGTTCTCAAACCCGGAACCCAGACGTGAAACCCGGATTTTGTCTTGACCGATTTTGAAATCAGTGATGCTGCTGGCGGATTTGGATAGTGCGCCGCCGACCCAGAATTGGTCGTTGCCTTTACCGCCCATCAGCCGATCGCCGCCGTCATAATCGACCAGCGTGTCATTGCCTTTACCCCCTTTTAAGCGGTCAAAGCCTGCGCCCCCATCCAAATAGTCAGTCCCCATGTCACCGAAGAGTTGGTCGTTGCCTGCACCGCCTTTGAGCCGATCGTCGCCCTTGCCACCTGACAAGTAATCATCGCCTGCACCCCCCACGAGTAGGTCATTGCCACGGTCGCCGAATACGCGATCGTTGCCTGCACCACCGTTGAGCACGTCATCCTGGCAACCACCCCGCAGGGTATCGTTCCCTTCATTCCCAAATAGTACATTGGCTTGACGCGACGCACCCCGTAAGGTGTCATTGCCTGCTAGTCCGAAGAGTGAACCCCGATCGGCTCGGAGTGAATCAGGGTTGACAGTTGCAGTCAGTAGGCGGTTGATCGATGACATCGAATCCATAAGAGTGAGTCCTTCAAAGGAGATCTGGTTTACAGCACTCACTCTAATCAGTCCTTGTTTGTCATCCATCGACTGACAGGTCTGACCGATCGGTCAATTTCGCGATCGGATAAAATCGGTTGTGTCGCATGTAATGGGTTTAGAGATCTAAACTTAGGAAAAGATTTGATGCCTATCCTGATGACATGACTAAACTCGGATTATGACTTCTTGCTAACGCTTATAGTTGCGACCAACCTTATAGCCAAATGCTAGGGAGTATAAAAATAATCCACACAGACACAATATGGTAACTTCCAGAGGCATACTCTCAATGATCTGAGTAGTATTTTCATCGAAAAGCCTTTCTAAATAGCTCTCTAGATCTGATGCGCTCATACCCATTAAATACACCTTGTCTAAACTAAACATAGAACTAGGGTTGTTTACGCGATGTGCAACTTTCCTCAAACGCTTACAAACTTAGCCCTCACCCTAGCCCTCTCCCGAAGGAGAGGGAACAGAAAAACTTCAAAAGCCCTTCTCCCCAGGGAGAAGGGTTGGGATGAGGGCGTATTAGTTGCACATCACGTTTGTTTCATCCATTTTAATAATTCATCAACCACCATAGGGTTACTTTTACTGATACCGCCCAATGCCTGTGCTGCAATCATACGCACATCGGAGTCAGGGTCTTTGAGTAGGAGCAATAATTCATCAATCACTCTAGGATTACTTTCACCGATATGGCCCAATGACTGCGCCACAATCATCCGCACATTGGAGTCAGGGCCTTTGACTAGGCGCAATAATTCATCAATCACTCTAGGGTTACTTCTACCGATACGGCCCAATGCCTGTGCCACAACCATCCGCACATTGGAGTCAGGGCCTTTGACTAGGCGCAATAATTCATCAATCACCATAGGGTTACTTTTACTGATACAGCCCAATGCCTGTGCCACAATCATCCGCACATTGGAGTCAGGGGCTTTGAGTAGGCGCAATAATTCATCAATCACTCTAGGGCTACTTTCACCGATACGGCCCAGTGCCCGTGCCGCAATCATCCGCACGCTGGAGTCAGGGCCTTTGACTAGGAGCAATAATTCATCAGTCATTCTAGGGTCAATTTTATCGATACTGCCCAATACGTTTGCCGCCTTCATTCGCACATTGGACTTAGGGGCTTTGAGTAGGAGTAATAATTCGTCAGTCATTCTAGGATCAATTTCAGTGATGACGCTACCGGAAAGACCAACGCAGACGTAGGCTTTATCCATGTCTTTGACGGGAGCCGCCGAAGCGGAACCTGCCAATATTGCAGTCGAAGCGATCGCACCACAGAGGGTTGCCAAACCAATCGCGTTGTTCATTTTGGTTAGGGTGTTGAGAATGCTTTTCATGGAGTATGTCCTTTTAAAGAATTGGAATTGATTAGGCTTCATTCTTTGTCATTGGACTTTAGAAACCAGGTCCGGTAATACATTCTATGGAAACCTGAACTTGAAGAACTCAAAAATTTAATTCGCTCAATGTTCAAGATAATTCATGACCTTCATTGGTTAATTGAGAGTTTTCACCGAGTGATTAAGCAAGTGTGTAACATTGAGCGATTCCACATCTGAAATGAACAAGGCATCCGAAATCATTTCTTTTGTGCCCTCTCTGCTTTCATCAAATTACAGACAATGAAGATCCAAGGTCTGATTGAGATTCAAGCTATGTTTTAGCAGTTGCTTCGTCGTTTGTTAGATTGTCACCGTTGCCTAGCCGATGCTGCATAAAGACCACCGGATAGAATTCCCAACAAGATTGCGATGAGGTTCGCTGCCATGGCCCACCCACCCGTCAAAACTGTTACCGACAGCACTACCAACAACGGACATCCCATCATGCAGAAAAATGCCCAGCTTTCAAGACTATTCATTGAACTCTCCCTTCTCAAGTGATGATACAACCCACAATGACTCTGGGTTGTTGTGCCGCGATCGAAAACTCGACAAACCTCTTTTTTGCGTTGCAACCCTAGACTAATTTGAAGTCGCAAGCCGTCAACGTCGGTTGACCAAAGACGCGGGCAATTTGACCCCCAGCATTTCCCAACCCTGCTGCCGCACCATTGGCGTTGTACGTCAAACTGCCATTGCTCGTGTTGTAGACCAGCAAGGCTTTACTCACTGCTGCCGCTGCATCATCGGTGACGGTACCAAAGACACTTGCCAGATTGTTCGTAAGTCCCGTAAAAATCGCTTTGCTCAAACCAATCATGTCTTCACCGGGTGTAAAGTCATTAATGCGACTAGGACGATCGCCAACTTTAGTCTCAGAAACAAAGACCGTATCAAACACAAAGCGGTCACACCCCTCCCCTCCGGTGAGAATATTGAACCCGGCTCCACCGCTGAGCATATCGTTGCCACTATTCCCAATCAGCACATCGTCTCCTGCATTGCCAAAAAGGGTGTCATTGCCGTCACCGCCCCGAATATAATCATCCCCGGCGAGACCGCTAATCTTGTCATCGTGAGTGGTTGCGAAGATCACATCATTTCCCTCGGTCGGTTGATTGATCTGCGCGATCGGAATGGGCTTGAGTCCGGCAATGCCTGGGTAGAAAAGATTATTGACATTACCCGGACCACCAAGGTTGTTTTTTCCGACTTCTCCTAAATACCGGAGATCATCACCCCCACCAAAGTGTTTTCTGAGTTCTTCTTGCCCTTCACGGGTTTCAAAGAAGCGCAAGTTGGGATTGTTAGTTTGCGTTTGCGCTTGTTTTCGACTCATCTGCCAATCTTCATCTTGGAAGGTAAAATCGGGTCGGTTGAGGTCATCGACCGAAATCTGAGATAGGGTTAGACCGGCTGGCTTGTCTGTGATCGCCCGCGCGCTAGCAATGATCGGATTGCTCGTATCGGGCAGTAAACTGCTGAAATCTGCCAGAATGCCGGACGTATGTTTCCGCTCATAATTTCCTCGTAGTTGCTGTTCTGCGGACAAATTTGGGTCGAGAGAACCCGGTGATTTATCAGTTGACATCGTGACGGTGCCGGGAATAAAGGTCTCGCCAAAAAGACTGCGATAATCCCCAGAGGTGATGTAGTGCCTGATCTGACTCGGATCACCGCCATTGGAAAGAAAGTCATCCGTCGCCTCTGCATTGACTCCGGTCGACTTGAACGAGACCCCCGAACCAATCAGGGTGGGAAACGCACTTGCCACCAGTTGGGTGAGTGCCCCGCCTCGACTGGCTCCCGTCACATCTGGCTTTAGCCCCTGAGGATTCTTTTGCGAGTCGCCAGCGATCGCGACTAACCAATCCCGGAGCGCGTTCCCATTGGCGGTAAATTCTGCGTTGCCTACACTGATAGGGTTACCGGGAAAGCCACCGGGCAAAACTAGAACGGGTGGCTGACTGCCATCTTTGGCGCGAAAACCCACCGCTGTGAATATATATGCAGGGTCTTCAAACACCCGATCGACCACATAGCCTACTTGATCAGCGACTTGCTCTGCCAATTGTCGAGTATCAGGATCGGAGTATGCTCCCAATAGTGCTGACAGTTGGTTGTATTGAGCATCAAACTGAGTGTTTACAGGTTTAGCTGGACTAAAGACAAAGCTATCAGCTTTCAACCCGGAAGCCTTCACACCCTGGAGTTCCGCGATCGCTTGACCGGCATCAAACACGATCGTTCCACAGTTGTTGTCCTTAAAAGTCAAATTCTCAAACGTAGATCCAAGCCGCAAAACTTTGAGTTGATCCTCGCCAATTTTGAAATCAGTGATCATGCTGGCAACTTTGGACAATGTGCCACCCACCCCAAAGATATCTTTGCCTTTGCCGCCCGTTAGAGAATCGCCTCCATAGTAATCGACCAGCGTGTCATTGCCTTTGCCACCCTTGAGAGTATCAAAGCCTGCGCCCCCATTGAGGAAGTCGTTTCCCTTGTTGCCGCAGAGTTGATCGCTCCCTGCACCGCCATTGATCACATCATCCTGGCGACCACCACTCAGGGTATTGTTCCGTTCATTCCCGGATAGCACATTGGCTTGGCGCGACGCACTGCGCCGGGTATCGTTGTCTGCCAGTCCGAAGAGCGAACCCCGATCGGCTCGGAGTGAATCAGGGTTGACAGTTGCAGTCAGTGGGCGGTGGGTCGATGATATCGAATCCATGTGAGTGAGTCCTTCAAAGGAAGTCGGGTTTACAGCACTCACTCTAATCAGTCCTTGTTTGTTATCCATCGACTGACAGGTCTGACCGATCGGTCAATTTCGCAATTGGATAAAATCAGCATTAAATGGAGATACAGAATCTAACGTAAGTCATGCTGTTTGGTCTTAAATCCTTGTATCGCGGTTTATACCTGCTCTTCCATCCACCGCTCGGATCAGCGGAATATCAGGCTTGGCGGCGGCAGTTTTTGCGCGATCGACTGCAAATCACCCTTAACATTGCTTTTCCTGTCATTATCCTTTCGACTTTGGGAATGTTCTGGGCAATCCTGGAGAATGGCACACAGTTTACTCAGGATGGTTTGCGTTGGCTGGGTGATGCGAGTGTCGTATCAAAATTAAGAATGCAGGTGTTCATCAATTTAGGTGTAACTTTTGGGTTGCTCTTGATTTGCTGGAGACTGTTGCAGAGCCACTGGGGCAAGCGACAGCCAACGATCATTTTTTGCTTGATTTCTTCAAGCCTGACTTGGAGTGACATGCTTGTCGGGACGTTTTTGGGCATTCCATCAGTCCCTCAGCCTTATTTTTTCTTAGCGGTAGCAGTATTAATTCCGGTTCACTGGCGGTTGCACTTGCTCACCCAATTGTTACCCATCTTTCATTACCTCTTTCTGTATCGCCTCCTGGGATTAACCAAAATCGGTCAGCGTGAATTTTATGATTACAGTTTTATTCCAAATTTAATTGGCTTTAGTTGGATCGGGTTGATTTGCATTTTAAGCGTGTATTTGTATGAAAAATTAAAACGATCAGAGTTTGAACTTCAAAGACAATTACGTGGGGCAATTCGTGCAATCTCTCATGATTTAAAGAACCCAGCTTTGGGCATTTCCGTGACCTTACAAGGCTTATTGATCCAGCCCGATCGACAAATTAGCCTTGATCGCCGTATTTTAGAAGCTTTGTTAGCAGGGACTGAGCGGCAAATCGAATTGATTGACTCACTACTAGAAGTGCAATCAGTAGAGGCAGGAGGTTTAGTATTGCATTGTCAACCTCTCGATTTATCTTCTTTAGTCAATGATGTAGTTGAAGATTTAGCTATGATTCTCAAGCAGCATGACGTTACGGTGGCAAATTACATCAATCCCAATTTGCCAATGGTCAAT
The DNA here is from genome assembly GCF_052939515.1 of Phormidesmis sp. 146-33. NCBI lineage: Bacteria > Bacillati > Cyanobacteriota > Cyanophyceae > Leptolyngbyales > Leptolyngbyaceae > Phormidesmis > Phormidesmis sp. 146-33. The sequence continues at coordinate 520 of NZ_JBJPHU010000063.1, read as the reverse complement.
GCTGATAAGATTCAAATTTGGCAGGTGTTTAGCAACTTGCTTTCTAATGTGCTGAAACATAATCCCAACGGGACTCAAGTTGAGATCAATGCTGCATTGATCCAACGGCAAAACAGGCAGTGGATTCGCTGTATGGTGCAAGATAATGGGATTGGCATTCCTGCTACGCAATTACCTGATCTCTTTCGGCTCTATACTCGGGGTGCGAAGGCTAAACGGATGCCTGGATTGGGATTGGGGCTGTATTTATGCCAACAGATTATCACAGCACATCAGGGCGAAATCGGCGTATTCAGCCAACCTAATGCGGGGAGTTGTTTTTGGTTAACGTTACCGATCTCATCTTCTCTAAACCAATCCTGATCGTAGTGCAGCCACAGCAGCTTGAACACGATCGTCTACGGTTAATTTATTCATAATGTTGCGAATATGTGACTTTACCGTACTCAAGCTAAGATACAGTATCTCAGATCTTGCACCATTCTCAATAGTCCCAGCGGATAGGCTTGAGGATAATTTC
>NZ_JBJPHU010000006.1:98667-131290 GCF_052939515.1 Phormidesmis sp. 146-33 | reverse complement strand
ACGAAAGTCTGCGCTCCTACGGCGTGATCGCTGCTTAATTTTGTCCGAAGTGTTGCTACTCGCGACGTTCGCTAATTTTGTTCGTAAGTTTAACCATTTGATGCCTTCAAGACTGGGTAACACGACATGGGCCGACCCGACGCGATCGCTGGGCCCCAATCCGACCGCCCACATTCCCGCCGCGATCGCGGCCTCGATTCCCGCCGCTGCGTCTTCGATCACGACACACTGAAACGGCTGTAACCCAATCTCATTAGCCGCAAAGAGAAACAGATCCGGTGCAGGTTTGGGATTTTGCACACTGTAGCCATCGGCGATCGCATCGATTCGATCGACAATGCCCAGTTTCTCAATCACGGTACGAGCATTTTTGCTGGCCGATCCTAATGCTGTTTTGATTCCGGCTTGCCTGAGTTCGTCTAATAGCTCTAGCGATCCCGGAAGTAGATCGGCTGGAGTCACTTCTTTGATCGATTCGACGTAGTTTTTGTTTTTGCGCTCCATCATCTCCTGGATTTGCGCTTCTGTATACGATCGGTTCCCAATGATGTGCATTAACGATTCACGACGAGACACACCTCGCAGCGCTTCATTCGCTTGACGATCGAAGGGCAACCCCTCTTCATCAGCTAATCGTTGCCACGATCGATAGTGATATTCTGCGGTGTCGGTCAACACGCCATCTAGATCAAAAATCACGCCCTGAATGTCAAAAGGATGGGGCAAAGGGGCAGAATTCGTCAGAGAATTGTCCGATGGAGTCATGATTTCACCTGCTGAATTACGGGTTCTGAACTGCTGGTCGTTGCATTCGTCAGATCAAATTCGTGCCATTCACCGCGCCAGTGTAGTTTGAATTTTAATCGCGTCCAATTGGGAGGCAAGTGAGGGTTGACGATCGGCCCATCTTCAGTCAACTTTACCCCCGCAAATCCCCAAATTACCGCTTGCCAAATGCCCCCCGCAGACGCTCCGTGAATCCCTTCGGCGGCATTGCCGCGCACATCTTCGAGATCGACCATTGCGGCCTGCATAAAGCGATCGTAAGCTTCTTGCGGATCACCCAAATCAGACGCGAGAATGGCATGAATCGCTGGGCCAAGCGAGGAGCCATAGGTAATATCGGTGCGCGGGGCGTAGTAGTCCCAATTTTTCTGCAAGATCTCCAGATTGTAGGGAAACTCTTGAGATTGACGCATCAGATACAGCAGCATCAATACGTCGGGCTGTTTGAGAACTTGACGCTTGTTAGCGCCATCAATGCCCAAAATGGACTGCATGGATTTTGTGCGCGGCTCATAGTCTGCTAAGTTGATGTCTTCGAGGGCAAAAAAGCCGTCAAACTCTTCAATCAAGCCCGTCTTTTTGTCATAGGGAATGGAGATGTTTTTGACAATATCTTCCCAACGCGATCGCCGCTCTGAAGTCAGTTGTAATTTTTGCTGTAGCTCGATCGCTTTGTCGGGGTAGGTGTGAAACAGCCAATCAAAGACATAGATTGCTTTTTCTAGATTCCACTGAGCCATCCGATTGGTGAATGCGCTGTTGTGTACGTCGTGTTCGTGATATTCATCGGCTCCGATTACTTCTCGGATTTCATAGTATTCTTTTTTGGTATTCCACTCAACGCGACTTCTCCAGAACACCGCCGTATCTAAAATCAATTCCGCCCCACAATCGCGCATCCATTCATCGTCGCCTGTTGCTTTCCAGTAATACCACGTTGCATACGAGATATCTGCGCTGATGTGAATCTCCCGATCGCGGCACCAAATTCGGATATCTTCGGCATAAGGGTCAGTCGGCAACGCCCAGCGAGGCGTGACTTCATCCCCCGTATCGGCACTTTCCCAGGCAAACATCGCCCCTTTGTAGCCATAGTAGGCCGCTTTGCGTCGCGCTCCGGCCAGGGTGTGGTAGCGATAGGTGAGCAGATTTTTAGCGATCGCGGGCTGCGTATAAGTAAAAAAGGGCAGCAGGAAAATCTCGGTATCCCAAAAGACGTGACCTCGATAACCAAAGCCAGAGAGCGTTTTTGCAGGAATGCTAACGCGATCGTCCTGTTGAGGAGCCGCAATCAATAGCTGAAACAGGTTGTAACGAATCGCGAGTTGTGCTCTGGTGTCGCCTTCGATCACGACATCGCTGGTTTGCCACACCTGACTCCAGGCCTGCTCGTGGGCTTTGAGTAATTGATCATAAGGCGGCAAGTCGGCCAATTTTGTTTGAGCCGCTTGAGCAGGCGATTCGACCTCTCTAGAGGTGAAAACCGTGATCACATTTTCGACGGTCACCGTCTGCCCATCTGCTGCCATAAATCCAGAAGTCAGGGTGGGATAACCGGGAACGCTCGTCACCTGTAACGACGCTTCTGCCCCAGAGATCGTCATTCCTGAAGCCATCCCTAACTCAATTCTCGAACTGCGAGTCCGCACCTGGAGCCACACCCCCTGATCAGCTTTGCCCTGATTGAGCCATTCCCAGTGATTAAAGCCCTGATTTTCGGGATAGCCATTCATACTCGCCTGGACTTCGATATAGCCACTAAAGTCGATCGGCGTGATCTGACAGCGCAAAGCCAACACATTCTGGTCAGCCAAACTCGCAAATCGCTCAAACTTCAACTCGATCGTCTTGCCATTGGGACTGCGCCACCGCACCGATCGACTCAACAAACCTCGCCTCACATCCAACTGTCGCTCATAGCTCAAAATTTCTCCCTGCTCCAGGCGAAACCGCTCTCCATTGAGGCTCACCGACAAAGGCAGCCAATCGGGACAGTTGACCAACTCGGTGTACATCACAGGCACACTGTCATAAACGCCATGAATCAGCGTCGAAGGAGTCGCACGAGGGTAGCCTTCCTCAAAGGTGCCGCGGGTGCCGACGTAGCCATTGCCGATCGTAAAGACGGTTTCTCTGGCGTGTAGTTGGTCAGGAATCCATTGAGTTTCGATCAATGTCCAATCGGTGTATCTGAGGGCAGGAGATTGATCTGGAGTGTTCATGAGCAGGGCTTGATCGACTTGGGGAGGGGGAGATTGGGTCTGCATATCGTCACGGGGGAAGGAATGGGCTGTCAATTTAACGTCTGAACGTCTGTTTTCAGGAAGTTTTTTTGCGTTGGAATTCGGTTTTTGTCCTCGATCGGGCGTGTTAGAGAACTTCAAGCCTGGGGTTCTGATTCAAAGTTCTCACTAGCGAAGGAATTTAGGCAGCTTTCCATGTTGTGCAGTTGCAGCGCTAGTCTTCTAAAAGTCACGCCAATCTAGAAAGGGTTGATTGTGTTCTGTGCTACTGAGGTCGTGAAACTTTTTCTATTGTCCCTCTCCCCCCGGCGGTTGTTGTACTTTCATTCAGAACTTAAGACTTGTTTTTGTTTTGGTAGACAACTTAACACTGATGACTTCATCGCTGCTTGTGCTGTTCCAAGATCAGGTCGGCTCTCGGCTTATAAAGCAGATGAAATAACGCTTCCAGGTATCGCATCAGAGGTTCGCGACTGTCACGAGAAATGTAGCTGCCAAATCCGTAAACTTTGGCGATCACCAACAATCGCTCTGTGTGTAATCGCCAATTATACTGTTCGCGAATGCGATGGATGGATTTGTCGGATAGTGTTTTCCATGCCATAGCGTCAGCGTCACACTGTTGGAGAAACTGCAAGATTTTTTGAGTGCTGGATTCAAAGTCGGTGGGATTGATCAAAAAGCCGTTTTCTTCGTCCTGAATGATTTCTACGGCTCCGCCAAACTCAGTGGCAAAGGTCGGTAAGCCAGAGATCATCGCTTCTAAAATGGTGCGTCCAAACGCCTCAAATCGCGCAAAATGCACAAAAATCCCGCCTTTGTCCGCGATCGCTCGATACACTTCTCCCAAATCTTCACTGGGGAGCCGAATGCCAATCCACCGCAGGCGATCGTGAAGCTGATAGTGGTCGATCAGGTGATGCAGCTTTGCAATTTCGTCCGCTTCTTCGGGACTTTTTGCGGCTGAGGCATGTATTTTGTTGGTGACTAAAATCAGATTGCACTTATCTTGAAGTTCCTGATTTTTGGCGAAGCATTCCACTAATCCCGCAAGATTTTTGATGGCATTTATGGGAGAAACGGCCAGCATCGATCGCTTCTCAGAATTTTGCAAATTGCCCAAAATGTCATCGGATTGACGCTGAAAGATTAAGTCTTGAATGCGCGTACAGTTGCGTCGCTCTTCTGTCTGAGTGTAAGGGAAGAAAAACGTCTCATTTACTCCCGGTGGCACTCGATTAAACTTGGGATGAAAGAGATTAACCCCATCGACGACGTGATAAAGCTGAGGCATCGTAAAACACTTGTAGGATTCGTACTGCCCTACCGTTTCAGGCGTTCCGACGATTTCTTGATACGACGATGTGATCACAAAGTCTGCCGCATTCATGCTGATCAAATCGGCGGTAAATTGAGCCGAAAAATGATACTGATCCTCTAAATCTTGCCAATAAAGATTGCTGAATAAGTATTTAGGTTTCTCTAAAGAATGAGCAATATTGCAGTGCAGCGTTTTGAGCCGACGCGCTAATAGAAATGCCACCAAATTACCATCGGTGTAGTTACCAATAATTAGATTGGGACGACCCTGTAATTGTTTGAGCAGTTCGGCTTCGGCATCTAGCGCAAAGCTTTCTAGATAAGGGAAGATTTCAAATTTAGAAATCCAATTTTGAGTGACGTTGGGGTTAAATTCTTGAAAGGGCACCCGGAGAATCCAGCCGTGCTCTGTCCCATCGATTTTTTCTAAGCGCAGCCCACACTGAGTGCCTTCACAATTGGGAATGAGCCGCGTCAAAATCACCACCTGGGGTTGGATTCCCAGCAAATCGAGTCCTGCAATCTGAATGTCTTCTCGCAGCTTATTTTCTAGACTCCGGGCTTGATCCAACACATAAGCCACCTGTCCGGCGGTTTCGGGTCGCCCCAGCACACTTTCTTGTCCCACCCACCCATGCACCGAGACCAGCACCACTCGAAAAATCGCAGGCACACGAGACACAAATGCCTCTAAGATTGCGGGTTGGGGACTGTCAATCAAGCGATCGAGCAGTTCTAATGTTTCGCAGGTTCGCCCGATCGTATTGCCCCATCCTGGCTCCAGTCCCATTTCTTGCAGCTTGGGGTGAAAGTCGGCATAGGCCGCATCCGGATCATGAAGTCGTAAAAATCGCAGCGCTTGTTGAACCTGTTCGCGAAGTTTTTGTCCGTTGTGAATGCGATCGTTGACCAGCAGCGGAATGTCATTATATTGACGCAAGTGCAGCGCTTCAAACAGTGCGTCTAACCAGTATTGAGGATTGGTCTGCAACTCATCACACAGATAATGATTGAGAAACTCTAGCCCCTGACCAATGGTGCGCGGGTCGCTAATTTCAGGACTATCTTTGTAAAACGCACTGACATCTAGCTCAAAAATCTGAGGCTGGGCCCGATTGACTAGGCGATCGCGCGCTTCGAGGAGTGCTTGGGGGGTCATGCGTTCAGCTTTTTCGAGGTCTGCATCCCAGCGCCAGATCTGTTGGCTGGCAATCCAGGGGCGCACGATTAGCCAGATGTTGTCGCTTTCTAGCATGATCTCGTGAGTGTGATGAATCAGCTTACCTAGCGACGAGGCGCGATAAAAGTAACCTGGTTTTTGCGATCGATGACAATAATCTGCAAACGCTAAAAGGATTTCATTCCTCAAAAAGTAACGGTTCCCCGATTCGCTCAGGGCTTCGATCAGTTGGCGTAGCGCGATTTTTTCTTCGCTATTTAAGACCGCTTGGACGACTTCATACATGGCAAATTTCCAAATGTGAACAAGTGCTAGACCTGTGATATCGCAGCGTTGGGCAGGTCTATGTGATTATTTTGTCTACCCTCTGACTTTGCGGAGGTTTCTCAACGACGGCTATTCTAAGTTAGGAACAAATACAATTTTCCACCTCTATCGGTAGATGCAATTCCCTCTAAAGAAAGATTGACTTGTGTTTTTTCAGATATCGTGGGTGAGCAAAAATCAAAGCTTAAATTTCTTAACTAAAATTCCTTAAGAATCTCATACCAACGCTTTGCAAAGCTGTACATTTTTTCTAATCTCCCTTATACCAAATCAACCAACAAATGATACTCATAAAAAATCAGTTGATTAACCGATTTCTATCTCTCAGATTTGAAAAAAACCTATCAGGGAAGCCGTTTCAAAGTCCCCCAAAATGGGGGATTTAGGGGGCGAGGATCTGTATCAGTAACTAGTGAATTTGGTACTAGAAGTCCATCGTGTATACATAAGTCGTTAATCGCTTCGTTTCAGTCGGCTTCAGCCCCCTAAATCCCCCACGAGTGAGGGACTTTGAACCCTTAAGAAATTGCTTGAACTGTAAAAATCTTTCTACTCAAAGTTACCCAAAATGGGGGATGTAGGGGGCGGAACATCTTGGCAATGACTGATCAATCCGCTTGTCTGTACACGGTAGCCTTTAGAAAGAGGGAAAGTAAAAGGCAACCGATCGTCAAAACGAGATCAGCCCCGATCGTAACGTTGAGTCTATCTTAGGGTTGTATTAAATCTCAAAAAAACTCTCTAAGTTATAAAAGCAAATCCAATCACTATAGGAGAAACTTTTGTATGACGACGAATGTTACAGATATCAAGACGGATCTTCAAAAGCAGAATCGGGGTTCGATTTGGATTGGGGTGCTGCTGATTGTATTTGGAATTTTGGCGATCGCACTACCTTCTGTTTCCACTATTTTTGCTGAAACATGGGTGGCTTTGATTGTGCTTTCTGCTGGATTTGCTAAGTTTGGCTATGCATTTCAGACACGCACTCAGGGCGGCTTTATTTGGAAGCTTTTGCTCAGTCTGCTCTACATTGGCACGGGCATCATGTTGTTTGTCAATCCATTCACCGGGATTTTGACGCTGACGATTTTGTTAGGTAGCTTCTTGTTAACAGAAGGTGTTTTTGAGATCATCCTGGCCTTTCGTTTGCGTCCTCAACACAACTGGACTTGGGCCCTTGGGAATGGCATTGTCACGCTGTTGTTGGGCGGCATGATCTGGTTTCAGTTTCCCTTTGATGCGCCCTGGTTACTGGGGACTTTGGTGGGATCAAGTGTACTGTTTACCGGAATCTCACGAGTGATGCTGGCACTCAATCCTCCGTCAGCTTTGAATTCTGATCAGGCGGCCTCTGTGTAAAAAAGCTGTTGTAAAAGCTTCATCTTTAATTGATTTTTCATAACGGGTAACGGGGTAGTGAGCGATCGGGTTGTAATACCTGGCTCATTACCCTTTACGTTTAATGATCTATAACTTATGAGAATCAACTTTCCATAAGCGCTCTAGAGTTGCCATCTGACGATGCAGTACAATTGTTCGATATTTGCGATAGCCCATCACAGGCAAAACAAATAAAAAAGGAAGTACCAGCGCGATCGTTCCTCCGATCACTAGCCCTGTGTCATTGGGTGATGAAGTTGAATTGGCAGCAGGGGGAGCGATCGTATGCATATTGTTTGAACTAATCGGCCTCCAACAGAATGGATATTGCCGCCGTGAACACTGTAGAGAATCAGTCATAACACGCTCTTGATAAGGTTGCTAAAGTAAGTTCGGTCAATTTGTCCAGTCCGTTATTCAGCACTTCTGCGCCTCACCCGTCAAAAATAGGGAACCTATATCAGTTGGCTAAATAATCTTCTGGTTCAAAGTCCCCCAGCATTAGAGGATTTAGGGGCAGCCCGGATTAATCACCGCAGCGAAAGCATTCCATCGAATTCACGTCAAATAGGATTGCTATACGATCGACGTTGCGAATGGTGCTATTCACAAAATAAAACTCACAAAATAAAACCCAACACCTGATTAAGGCATTGGGTCTCATAATTAACCGCCCCTTTTAGAGAGGCTCAAACCGTTGTTAAGCGGGGACAAACTTCAGAGAGACACCATTCATACAGTAGCGATCGCCCGTCGGTCTGGGCCCATCCTTGAACACATGCCCCAAATGTCCACCACAACGACGACAATGAACTTCAACACGAGTCATAAAGAGACTGCGATCGGTGGTCGTTTCAATAGCCCCTTCGATCGGAGCATAAAAGCTAGGCCAACCCGTTCCGCTATTAAACTTGGTCTCTGATGTAAAGAGCGGCAACTCACACCCAGAACAAACAAATTGCCCTTCCCCATACTCTTTATCTAAGGGACTGGTGCCCGCCCGTTCTGTGCCATGCTTTCTCAGCACTTGAAACTGTTCGGGGGTGAGCAGCTTGCGCCATTCATCATCAGTTTTTGTAATTTCAAATTCGTGATTAGTTGCAGCCATGTCTGGTGATTTCCTGTTTAAATAATGGGATGACAAAACCATTCCAGCGATCGTCGTACTACCGATTAGCAAGGTTCGTCTTCTCATGTCTCGATCGTATCGCATTCTCGTAAGTCTTGCTGTGTCGTTCTATCAGAAGGATTGGTGCAAAGGATTTTTAGAATTTTGGGTGGGGCGATCGTGTTGGTCGGATGCAGCATTATAAATTCCTTCGCTGCGGCTGCATATTCAGAAAGCCTCCTTGTAGGGTAGGTTGAGCCAGCAAAACGCACCCTGCTCAATCTCTCCCTGATTTCCCAGATATCGGCTGCTTCAGCATAGAATGAGTAGGATCGCTTTTACGTGCAACCCGGCATGACCCCCAGCAAACTGACTGATTCTGATAAGCGCCAAATTGTTGAACTGTATCGTCAGCCTGGAGAGACAACGCTCACTCTGGCAGGTCAATATGGTGTCAGCAACACAACCATTAGTCGCATCCTCAAAAGCAGCCTGTCCGCCGAGGAGTATGACGGTCTAATCCAACAAAAGCGGGCGGCCTCTCGCAATCAGTCTGATACGGCTCGTCCAGTCGAAGAAGCACCCGTCCAGGGGAGCATTCTCGAAGTCACTCCTGCGGTCGAACCCGAAGAAGTCGTATTAGAGGAGCCATTAGAGGAGCCATCGATCGAGCTTGCTGCTTCCGTTCCCTTAGTTTCTCCGTCGGGCAGAACGACCCCCGCTCCGATTCGGCGATCGCGCAAACGATCTTCGGCGGAAGCAGAGGTCGCTGAGAACGAATCGATCGAGCCTGAACCGACTCCAGCCCCCAAAGTTTTGCCCACCCTCAAAGAACCGACAGTCGCCGCCGCAGCTATTTTGGATGACGATTTAAGGGCGGGCAGCATCTTAGATGAAGAAGAGGACGACCTTGATGACCTCGAAGACGACTTAGAAGAAGGTCTCGACGACGATGACGACGACGATTTGGACGATGAAACCTCGGTCATGCCAGCCCTTCAGTTGAGCGCCACTGAGTTTATTCGCGTCTTGCCCCTGACCGAAGCTGCGATACCTAGAACGTGCTATTTGGTCGTCGATCGCTCTGCCGAATTAATCGCCCGTCCGCTTAGAGAATTTGGTGAACTGGGACAGATTCCTTCGGAAGAAACTCAAGAAAAAACGCTGCCTGTGTTTGATAACCATCGAGTTGCCAAGCGATTTTCTAACATTCGCACTCAGAGAGTGATCAAAATTCCTGACAGCCGAATTCTGCAAAAAACCGCTCCCCATTTGCAAGCCAAAGGCATTACGCGGCTCTTGATCGATGGGCAGGTGTATGCGCTCTAGACAAAACGGAGTTTTTTGCAGCGGCAGAGTTTCAGATTCGCTCCTCTGCTGCTTATCCGTGGTTAATCAACTTGAAAGTGGCGATCGCCTCAAACATCCTGAATTCGAGCGGCTTTGTGCGATGTTAAAAGAATGGAAGCGATCGCAGGAGTCGTTTACGCGGAATTTCCACTGCGATTTTACTTTCAAGCCCATAGAAGAGCCGCGAAAATAACTGAGAAAATTGGCGTTGCTGATTGTGTAATGGAAAATCTACTGTAAGGGTAGCGCCCCTGTGCCTACCCTGGGCTTTCGGGCAACCACGGGGGGATTGCCCCTACATTCAATCATTCATCATTCAGCAACACCAGAAAATTAACTTGGACTGGGATCACTTAAGGCTGGATTGTGGATAAATGATTCATCCGTCAAGCTGTGCAAGAACGCCAGCAGATCTTGTTTCTCTGTCTCGGTGAGTTCAAATCCAGAAATAAAGTGGCTTTTGAACGGATTTTCACGGCCGACTCCTGCATTTTCTCCATGATTCAGCGTTCGTCCACCAACATGGTAATGCTCAATCACCTCTTCTAGCGTGGCAATACTGCCGTCGTGCATGTAGGGAGCCGTGAGCGCAATATTTCGCAGGGTGGGAGCTTTGAATCGACCCATATCAGAGGGCTGTCGAGTGATTTCATAGACTCCAGTATTGTTGGCTGGAAAGGCTCCTTTGCCGTCGATGTTGTAGAGTCCGGTATTGTGGAAGGCAATCTCCGTAAAAGCCAGACGTTCATGCTTGACTGAATCTGAGAAATTGAGTCCACCGTGGCAGTGAAAGCACTCTAGCCGTTCGCTGTGAAACAACTTCTCGCCTCGTTTAGCCGATGCAGAAATTGCGTTTTTACTGCCGCCAAACCGATAGCGATCGTAGGGCGAATCAAACGAAATCAAACTACGCTCAAAAGATGCCAATGCTTTCGTGAGATTGCTGAGATTAATGGTGCGATCGTCGCCCCCAAATGCTGCTGCGAAAAGCTTTCGGTAAGTTGGATCTTGGCGCAGCATTGCCAGAATTTGCGCTTCTTTACCAACCATGCCTAGCTCGACTGGATGTTCGCCAAACATGGGAACTAGCGCCTGAGTTTCCAGTCGGGTCATCAGAGGATTTGCCCAGGTTAGCACTGAGTTATAAGCAATGTTAGCGAGACTCATGGAGTTGCGGGGATGCTTTTCTCCGGTTGCTCCAACTCCTACCAGTTTGCCATCCGTGAAGGCAAGTTTTTGCTCGTGGCAGGAGGCACAAGAATGAGTTCCGGTGATTGAGAGGCGCTTTTCATAAAATAAATGCCGCCCCAACTCCACTTTGTCAGCCGTCATCGGATTGTCGGCAGGAACTACAGGTTTTGGCAATCCAGCAGGTAAATTCCACTCGTAGGGCTTGGGGGTGGCGAGTGCTTGACTCAGACTAATTGCAAATAGAAACGCGATCGCCAGGATGACGACCCGCCCGACGCTTCGGCTATTCTTGAATCTCTTACTCAACACGGAAGAAGGTTTGTGTAACCGCAGGTTTACTCATAAAGGGTAACCCAAGATTTGCCATGATGCCGACACAGTTGCGATCGTCGGGTTCAGACATGCAGCCTGGGGCAGTTTTGGGTTGATTCTGGTTCAAATTAGTGGTTGTGACTAGTTGTGTTAGATCAGCCACGACTAGATTTTTGGCGGGATCAAAGCGAGTCAGCACGATCGTAGCTCGGTTCGGAAAATCACATCGGGAGGGTTTCTCACTAGCAGTTCCAGCCTGACATCCTGCACTGCCTAGATGGATCGGGAACCCGCTGGATGCTTCGCCGCCTTGTCCCTGATGCTTCTGACGACCGCCCATCGGAGCCATTGTCGGACTTTGTAGGTCAATGCGGGCAAACTTATAGCCAAACTGCCAGTTCCACCACAGTCCGGTCAAGTTGAGGGGCGAGGGAGCGAGAGCAGAATCTGCATGGTTTAATTCAAATGGAAGTCCGAGCGTGAACTTCGCCCCAGTGTACTTGCCTTTGGGAACAGTGCCAACAATGCGATCGCGCATCTCAGTTGTGCCATTCACACAGGCTCCCATTTTGTTTTCAAAGTCCAATAGCGCCACGTTCTGGTATTGCCACTTGTTATCTTGTTCTAGGGTGAGGGGAACAGCTTTACCCCTATCATCAATCAGTGCGACCTCCGACACGTAAAAGCGAAAGTCAGAGAGCGTCTGGTTTGCAGCAGGTTTACCAAGGCTATAGTTTGAGCCACAAGCAAAGGGCTGTTTGCCAACTTTGGCTGCAAATCGAATGGCGATCGGTTGAGTTTCAGCAGAGATCGCAGGAACTCCCATGACTACGGTGAGCAGGGAAACACTGACCGCTAGCATGATAGTTGATTGTGGAGTAGACTTCATTGACTTTGACACCTTCAACTCAAGTTTACTGGACGTTTTCTAGTTAAAAAGTAGCTTGAATCTGGAAACCAAACAACCGTCGATCGCCAAACGTGGCTAATGGTTCCGCACCCAGAAATGCACCGTTGAGATAGCGTTTATCAAACAGATTGTTGACGTAGAAATAAATGGCGTATTTTTTCCATTCGTAACCGACACGAGCATTGACTAACAGATAGGGATCTTGCTGGAGCGTATTCGTATCATTAAAAAACGTGGTGCCATATCCCTGCAATTCTACTCTGCCAAAAATACTATTCCGACGATATTGCACCGCTAGATTGTAAGTATATTCAGGCGCGTAGGTCAGCTTGTTGCCCGTGAGATTTTCTCTACTCAGTGGGTTGGTATAGTTTGTGAATCTGGCGTTGGTCGTTCCCAGCCCTGCGATTAGTTCTAGGCTCTCGATCGGTCTAGCGCGAAGTTCTAATTCGATACCGTTGGTCTTGACTTCTGCATTAGCAATGTCCTGAAACAGCCGATTCTGACTGGCAATCAAGACTTGATAATCAGAAACGTTTGTCCAATAAGCGGCAAAACTCGCGCTGAGACGGTTCTCAAACCAGGATGATTTTGCGCCGACTTCATAGCTCCACGATCGCTCTGGGCTTAACGCCAACAGGATTGGATCGGCTGCCCGAAAGTTTTGGGTACTCGGTTTTGCCCCCCGTGCAATGCTCCCGTAGACCGCTAGATTGGGGCTGAGGCGATAGGTTGCCGCAAACTTGGGCAGCACTACATCGTCTTCTACTTCGGATTTTCTGGGCAGTAGGCTCTGTGAAAGGATAGTACCATCGGGTCTGATGAAGATGCGATCGCGATCCAATTCACTCCGATTTTTCTCATATCTTAAGCCTGTCGTCAGCGTCAAGGGTTCAATCGGCTTAAATTCAATCTGTCCAAATACGGCGTAAGTCGTTTGGTCAAAATTCGCGGTCGTTTCGCTTGTCCCTGCGGGTAGTCTGAGAACAGTCGCACCGAAAGGCGTTGTCTCAGTTGCTGACGGATCAATGTTGAACGATCGAGACTGAAGATAGCCTCCCAATAGCCACTGGAACCGATCCGCCGTTTTGGGTGATTGCAATCGCAGTTCTTGACTCCAAATCGTAGAATCGACGGCAAATACTCCGCGTTGCAAGTCTCTCAAACTGTTGTCAACATCATTGAGATAACTGATCTCTGAATAGTTTCGCGCACTGATCGACGTAAATCGAAAGCTTGATCCCTCATAAGCGACTTTAAGCGCTTGAGTATTGATCGATGAATCGGAGCGACCTGGCACATTACGCGCCCTAGTGAAGGGATTTGCTTGGTTAATGGGGACAAAAGTTTGATCGCCATCTCGGTTTGCAGCCGCATTGGTATTAAACGAAATGCTCCACGCTTTATCTGGAGTCCAGAGCAGATTAAGCCGTCCTGCTAGACTCGACTGTGCATTTGCGTCTTCCTGTAGATTGGTATCTTTTGTGAATCCATCGCGGGCATTGTAGGCACCAGAGAGGCGAAAGGCGAATTTGTCAGGCACGATCGCATCACTGAGCGACAGTTGAACGCGCCGTTGATTGAAGTTGCCATAGCCGCCGCCAATGCGGATCTCTGGGAAATTGGTGGGTGGACGGCTAACAATATTAATCACGCCCGCCTGACTCCCGCGTCCGTATAGCGTCCCTTGCGGCCCTCGCAAGATCTCCACTCGCTCTAGATCAAACAGTTCGCCGGGAAGAAATTGGTGAAGATACTCATAGGGCACATCATCCAGGTAAAAGCTAATCGCGTCGCGAGTTAAAAAGTTACTGTTGCCGAGTCCGCGAATCGTTTGAAAGCCAAAGGTGCGATCGCCCGATCGTGAGAAGAAGTTGGGTGTGTTGACGGCAATGCCGCGAATCGATCGCACATTGGCATCTTCAAGTTCCTGTCGTTGCAGCACTGTTAAACTAATCGGAACATTCTGCGGATTTTGCGGCGTTTTTTGGGCCGTCACTACCACTTCTTCTTCCGGTGATTCAGCAACTGGAGTAACACTGAGAACCAGCCCTGATTGCGCCTGGACAACCGTTCCTTTGGGTAAGCCATCAATTCCCGTCACCGTCACTTGCACTGTATTGTCAGTATTCGCGCTCACTTCAACGGTTGCGATCCCGGCGATCGGATTTTCTCGCCGGAATGTTTGTCCATCAGACAACTGCAATTGAGCATTGGGAACTTCAACTATCAAACGGTCATTTTGAACAGACGTTGAACCTTGGAGAAGTTCTCCCCCCGCCGTCTCCAGGATGATTTCTAAACCACTTTGGGTTGGGTTTAACTGTATTCCTGTGATGCGAACAATCTCTATTACGGGTGCTGCTTGAGTTAGCCATTCCTGAATGCTGGTGGCTGCACGCGGTAGATCTTTGACTCGCGGAATCTGTGCATTTGCAGGCTGGGCTTTGAAGCACAACAATCCAATCGTAATCAGGTAGATGAACCTATTGAATCTAATCATTTTTCGCACTTTAGAATATCTCATCTGCTGTCTTTGCTCTAAAAAGTCGATCGCACTTGAAACCCAAAGGTGCGGCGATCGCCATAGGAAGCCAGGTCAGCAAAAAATCCAGTAAAAGCAGTAGTGATGTATTCTTTATCAAACAAGTTGTTGACAAAAAAGTAGATGCCCCCGCCCTTCCACTCATACCCAATCCGAGTATTCACCAGCGAAAAGGGATCTTGCTTCAGGGTATTGGAATCGTTGAAGAAGTAAGTGCCAACTCCTTGTAGATCCACTCTGCCAAAAAAGCCGCCGGGGCTGCGGTACTGCGCTCCCAAGTTAAAGGTAAATTCAGGGGCGTAGGTGAGCTTATTGCCGTTAAAATTTTGTCCTGTAAATGGGTTGGTGTAGCGCGTGAATCGAGCATTGGTGTAGCCAAACCCCGCAATCAGATCCAGCCCTTGCAGCAGTTTGGCATTGATTTCTAGCTCTACTCCATTAGTTTTGACACCGCCATTGGCAATCAGCGTCGAAAGCCCTATCCCATCAGTCAAAAGAATCTGATAATCATCCACATCGCTCCAAAAGACCGCCAAGTTTGCCGTGAGGCGATTGTTTAGCAAAGTGGATTTTAGCCCCACTTCGTAGCTCCACAGCTTTTCTGGACGCACTAGCAGCGTAGTCGGATCGTTGGAGGCGTAGTTTTGAGTGCCTGGTTTGTAGCCGCGTGAGGCACTGCCATAGACCATCACTGCCGGACTGAGACGATACTGCGCGGCAAATCGTGGCAAGACAATATTGCCATCGGTCACCGAGTCACTAAGCAGCAACCCAGTTGGCGTTTCACCCAGAACTGGATCGGTAAACGAACTGCTGCGGTTTAGGTTGTCTCGGAAGGTTTCATAGCGTAAGCCTGCCGTCAGAGTCAGTGCTTCTAGGGGCTGGATATCAATCTGTCCGAAGACGGCGTAGGTGCGTTGATCAAATCGGGCATCGGTGCGATCGATTCCAATCGGAAATCCCAGCGGCTCAACCAGAGGGGTATACTCAGTCGAGAGAAGTAAGTCAAGCGATCGCGATTGATAATAGCCTCCCAATAACCAGCGAAACTGCTTGGCGGTCTGGGGCGACTGTAGCCGAATCTCCTGGCTCCAAATGGTAGAAGGAATATCTCCGCGACCGCGAATTAGATCGTCTGGCGTGTAATCGGCATCTGCTGTGTAGCTCAGACTAGTCTGATTGCGAGCCGTAATTGAGGTAACGTTTACCCCAGACCCTTCATATGCAATTTTGAGTGACTGAGTGTTGATAGAAACATTTAACGAACCGGGAATATTGCTGGCGCTTTGAAAGCGATCGCGCTGGGTAATTGGGACGAATGTATTATCACCATCGTTGTTGCGACCACCATTTGCGTTAAAGGAAATTGCCCACTCCTTAGAAGGAGTCCACAGAATATTGGCCCGTCCAAACAAGGAGTCTTGATCATTGGCATCTTCACCCAGCAAGACATTCTTGGTGAAGCCATCCCGCGCACTGTAAGAGCCAGATAGCCGGAAACCCAGTGTATCTTTGATTACGGCATCACTCAGCGATAAAGATGCTTGACGCTGATTAAAATTTCCATAGCCTGCACCAATCCGCACTTCAGGGAAATTGGTCGGCGGACGGCTGATCACATTGATCACACCTGCTTGACTACTGCGCCCATACAGAGTGCCTTGAGGCCCACGCAGCACCTCGACTCGTTCTAAATCAAACAACTCACCGGGCAAGAATTGATGAATATTTTCGTAGGGCACATCATCCAGATAAAAACTGATTGCGTCTCTAACCAGATAGTTGCTATTGCCTAACCCGCGAATCGTCTGAAAATTGGCACCGCGATCGCCCGTGCTAGTAAAAAAGTTTGGAGTCTGGGCTGCCACATCTCGGACAGAACTGACATCGGCATCCTCAATCTGCGCTCTAGTCAGCGTTGTCAAACTAATGGGTACGTCTTGTTGGAGTTCGGGGCGCTTTTGGGCAGTCACTACGACTTCCTCTTCAGGCTCGACAGGCGTGACGGCTAACACTAAACCCGCTTGCGCTGGCACGATCGAAGCTGTTGGTGCATCCTGGCTTCCAGTGATTTGAATTTGAACGGTAGTTGGCGTTTTTTGCAGAATGTCTACTCGATCAATTTCTAGAATCGGCTGACTTGCCTGAAATCTCTGCCCTTCTGGAAGCGCTAGTACAGTATTTTCGAGTTCAGCTACGATCGCCTTTCCCTGACGAGTGAATCGAGGCTGCAAGGCTTGTCCGGTGGAAGTTTCCAGGCGAAGTTCTAGTCCTTGATCTGAAGGCCTCAGTTGAACTCGGATAATCCGAATCGGTTCAGTTTGTGCTAACCAAGTTTTAACGTCTGTCGCGTAAGGACGATCGAACTCTTTGAGACGAAGAATCGTGGAAGATGCCTTGCTCGGATGCTCTGCTAAAGAGGCAATTTGTGCATTTGCAGACGGAATCTTGCATAAGCAAGCGAATCCAACAATGCCCAGAGACGAAAATGATAGAACCTTGACCATTTCACACCACAGTTAGCAAATAATGTGACTCTAGAGGCAAGGAATTGCTCTCGCACACACTCGCTTATGAATACCGTGACGAAAATATAATTGTCAAAAGACAAGCTGTCGTAGTTTAAAGAAAAGAGTCTCTAACGAACATGTCCATTAATCATCGTCTGGCGGATTAGAGAAACCGAGGAGAGGTTGAGCGATCGCCGTTCCCAAAACCCCAATCCCTGCACTAAAGGCTAGAACCAGTCCAAACGGAATTTCGATGAGCTGAAAATTGAGAAATCGCAGCGCCACCGGAGTCGCATTCTGAACGGAAATCAGAGCGATCGCCACAATCCAAACGGCGACGATCGTGGCAGTGAGCAAAGAAGCAAGAGATCTCATAGGATTCTAAGTTTTACAATGTCTCCTTGGGCTGGCAACGGATTTAGAACGAGTCAAAAAATCTTTGCTCCATTCATTCGTTTTGTATCCGCTGCCAGACGCTTTGATCTAGACGCGAACTGCCTCGATCTGATGAATCATTTTCTCCATGTATTCAGAGAGTTGAGTCATCTTTTCTGGGGAGGTCGTTTCCATGTAAACGCGAATCAGAGGTTCGGTTCCGGACGGCCGCAACAGCACCCAACTGCCTTCTTCGAGGTAGAGTTTGATGCCATCTTTACGCCCGACTTCTTTGACTCCAATGCCCGCGATGCTAGACGGAGGATTTTTGGTAAAAGATTCCAAAACGGCTGTCTTATGCTCGTTGGTCAGGTGCATATCCAATCGATGGTTGTAGAGCGGGCCGCCTGCTTCAGCGATCGCTTCAGCCACCAATTGACTCAAGGGTTTGCCCTCGTAGGCGATCGCTTCGGCAACCAGCATATCTGCCAACACGCCATCTTTTTCGGGAATGTGACCGATGATGCTGAGTCCGCCCGATTCTTCACCGCCGATCAAGACAGCCGTTTCGCGCATCTTTTCGCCCACGTACTTAAAGCCGACGGCCGTTTCGTACAGGTCTAGCCCATATTTGGCGGCGAAATTGTCGAGTAAGTGTGTTGTGGCGACTGTCCGAACGATCGCGCCTCGCTTGCCTTTATTTTTGACAAGATGCCGCGCCAGCAAAAGCAAAACGGTGTTGGGCGTGAGAAACGTTCCTTGCTCATCCACGATGCCAAAGCGATCGCTGTCTCCATCGGTCGCCAGTCCTACGTCAGCGTGATCCTTCTTGACCGCTTCGACCAGTCCGACTAGCTGTTCGCCTTTGGGTTCGGGCATTCCGCCACCAAATAGCACATCGCGATACGTGTGGAAGCTTTCAGTTTCGCAGCCGCAGTGATCCAAAACAGTGTCTAGATAGCCGCGAGATGTGGAATAAAGCGCGTCATATTTAACTTTTAGCTTGGCATTGCGAATGCGATCGACATCCAGCAAGCTGTAAATAAACTCCAAATAAGCAGGCTTGGGGTCAAAGGTTGAAATCTTATCCGCACTTTTGCCACTGGGCGGCGCATCCGAAGCACTTTCGAGATTGGCGACGATCGTATCTGTGATCTGCGTAGTGGCCGGGCCAGCATAATCGGGAATGTACTTGATCCCACAGTAAGGCGCAGGATTGTGACTCGCCGTAAACATCAGCGCCCCCGCCGAATTGAGGTGACGAGCATTGTAAGCAATCACCGGAGTCGGGCAATCGCGATCAACCACCTGCACCGTCCAGCCCAGGTCTGCCAAAACGCCCGCCGACGTGTGAGCAAATTGGTCAGCCAAAAAGCGCGTGTCATAACTAATCAGCACCGGACGATCTTTTGAGTAGGCAGTTTCGAGATAACTGGCGATCGCGCGGGTCACTTTACAAACATTAGCGAACGTGAAGTCGTCGGCGATAATGCCGCGCCAGCCATCCGTTCCGAATTTGATCTTTGAATTACTACCTAAACTCATAGCTCACACTTCTCATAACTTAGTTTCAATGGTACTAGAAGGCTTTCACGAAAAGGCTAGTTCGTCGCTGAAGTTTATCAAGTGTCGGTTTATTGGGGTCAAGGAGGCAGAACTGCATGAACAAAAAGCCAGAAATTCGTCCGTTGGTGCTGGGCTGGGTGGTGTCAAGCGATCGCCTTCTGGTTGCGGGAGCCTACGATAAAGTCAAAAAAGACTACTTTTACCGATGTTTGGGGGGAGGAGTTGACTTTTGTGAAACCAGTGAAGCAGCGCTCAGGCGAGAGTTTTTAGAAGAAATTCAGGCAGAAGTGACCAATATTCAATATCTCGGCTTTACAGAAAATTTGTTCACTTACAATGGCAAGCCGGGGCATGAATGGATTCAGTTTTATCAGTGTGATTTAGTTGATCCCAGGTTTTACCAACAAACAGAAATTCGCGGAATCGAGGGCAAAACCAAATTTGTCGCGCAGTGGGTGGAGTGCGATCGCTTCCGCAACAAAGAACTACACTTGGTTCCTGAAGTTTGCCTTCAATACCTTTAAAGCGCAAAAAGGGACGCTACAGCCAACGTCCCTCAAAAATCATTAGACTGCGATCTCTTCGAGTTAACCGCACAGGGTCACTACCGAAACATACTACTCACCGAGCTATCTTCGTGAATCCGCCAAATGGTTTCGCCCAGCAGATTAGCCACCGAGAGAACCGTCAGTTGCGGAAAGCGATTTTCTGGCTCAACGGGAATCGTATTCGTGACGATCACCTCTTCCAAAACGCCGCTCGATAGACGCTCGATCGCCGGGGGCGAAAACACCGCATGAGTCGCGCAAGCATAAACCTGACGGGCACCCTGTTCGCGCAGCAGTTTTGCACCCTCCGTAATCGTGCCAGCCGTATCGATCATGTCGTCTACCAGCACCGCAGTTTTGCCCCTGACATCCCCGATCACATTCATCACCTCAGCAATGTTGTGTGCCTGACGGCGTTTGTCAATAATTGCCAGCGGCGCGTCATCCAGCTTTTTGGCAAAGGCTCGCGCACGAGCAACTCCACCGACATCAGGAGACACCACAACGATATCAGGAAGCTGCTTTTTGGCGAGATAGTCCAACAAAACAGGCGATCCATAGACATGATCGAGCGGCACATCAAAATAACCCTGAATCTGAGACGAGTGCAGATCCATTGCCAAGACTCGGCTGGCACCCGCTTGCGTAATTAAGTTGGCTGACAGCTTGGCCGTAATCGACTCTCGACCAGCGGTTTTGCGATCGGCTCGTGCGTATCCATAATAGGGAATCACCGCCGTAATTTGTCTTGCCGAAGCTCGACGACAGGCATCCACCATGATCATCAATTCCATTAAATGATCATTGACTGGACGGCAGGTAGGTTGGATCAGATAGACATCACAGCCCCGAATCGATTCTTGAATCTGAATATATAGCTCGCCATCGGCAAACCGTTTTCGCACCATTGGACTGAGATCCATGCCCAGATAACGAGCCACCTCTTGCGAGAGCGGAACGTTAGCAGAGCCAGATAAAAGGCGTAGACGATTGTTGTCAGGAATGGACGGCAGACCAGACGGAGCAATTAGAGTTGCAGAACGGATCACATCAAGCCCTCGAACACGTTCACCGCAATCTTATCACCGAGGCTTAGAAACATCGCCCCAGATTTCGCTGATTTAAAGTATTTATTAACACCCAAAAGCATTGGCAATCGCTGAATTTGCGCTGAATTTGAACAGTAAAATGCTGATGCTGTTAGAAAGCTGACCAGAGCGATCGCACCTTTCTTCAATCGAGAGAGCGATTCACTTTGGGCGATTTGTTAGCCAGCAGTTGTTCAGTCGATTTGTATTTAACGTCACTTATTCTGCCAAATTTAGCGAATAACTGCAATCAAATTCTTTAATGTTGTGAGAATTTGATGAATCGGAGTTTCCGGTATCAAAACAATTGCTTTTGAGTGAGAAATATGCTGCTTTAATCCTAGCGCCGCGCTCGTAAGCTATCCTAAAAAATCCAGCCCCACGCACAAGAGGACAGCCCATGAGCTTGATCGATCGCATTGGTGAAGGCATCAAGACCGCCATGAAATCGAAGGATAAGGTGCGGTTAGAAACGCTTCGCAGCATTAAGAAAGTCTTGTTAGAAAAGGAAGTGAGTGTGCGTCCGACGGGGCAAACCGAGTTGACCGAAACCCAGGAGATCGAAGCGCTTTCTCAAATTGCCAAACAGCGACGGGACTCGATCGAGCAGTACCAAAAAGCCAACCGCGACGATCTGGCCCAGCAAGAAGCAGCAGAACTCGTCATCATCGAAGAGTTTTTGCCTCAACAGCTTTCTGATCAAGAGATCACGCAAGTGATTGACGGGATCATCGCTCAAGTTGGGGCCGCTTCTGCAAAAGATATGGGTAAAGTCATGGGGCCAGCGATGCAGCAGTTAAAGGGCAAAGCGGACGGCAAAAAAGTTCAGGAATGGGTTAAAGCTAGACTGGGAGCGTGAAAACAATTGGCTGTTTAGAGAGCGATCGCTTTCGTCAAAACAAATTACGGATCTGCTGTCTCATGTTCTGCTTTGGGCTGTAGACTTTAGACTGAATTTGGGGTGAGTTTTTGAGCACAAAACTGGAACCTCAGCGTCACTTCTCTAAACCTTCTGTAAAGATAAAATTTAAGTGTGAGCGATCGAATCTACCTATGCAAACCGCTATCCCCACTGGAACCATCCTGCAAAACCGCTACCGCGTCCTCAGCATTCTAGGGCAGGGCGGGTTTGGTCGAACTTATCTCGCAGAAGACCAGGGGCGGTTTAATGAGTTGTGTGCGCTCAAAGAATTGATGCCACCTCAAGACAATGCCTACGCCCTGGAGAAATCCAAAGAGCTTTTTCAGCGCGAGGCTCAGGTGCTTTATGGGATTCAGCATCCTCAAATTCCCCAGTTTCGGGCGACGTTTGCTCAAGATCAGCGCTTCTTTTTGGTTCAAGATTACGTCGAAGGCAAAACCTATCGAGCGCTGTTAGACGAACGCAAGTCTCAGGGATTTGTCTTTACAGAAAATGAGGTGTTGCAGCTTGTGCGGCAGGTGCTTCCCGTCCTGTCCTACATTCACGGCAAGGGCATCATTCACCGCGATATTGCCCCCGATAATGTGATTTTGCGAGAAAGCGATCGCCTGCCTGTCCTAATCGATTTTGGCGTAGTCAAAGAGTTGGCAACTCGCATTCAGTCTCCCGAAACCGTGCGCCAGCAGACCACCGTCGGCAAACTTGGCTACGCTCCCACCGAACAGATGCAAACGGGACGCGCTTATCCCAATAGTGATTTGTATGCTTTGGCCGTGACGGCGGTTGTGTTGCTCACCGGGCGAGAACCCCAGGAACTCTTTGACGAAACGACAATGACCTGGCGCTGGCAACGCTTGATCACGATCAATCCTGGCTTTTCTCAAGTCTTGAACAAGATGTTGAGCTATCGTACAACCGATCGCTTTCAGTCCGCTAACGAAGTGTTGCAGGCGCTCCAGTCTCCGGCCAGCGTGGCCCCACTACCTCAAACTCCTCCGCCAATGGCCACGCCGCCAGCCCACCCCCAAACGCCTATCAATTCTCGAATGGACACGATGGCCGTGGGTCGATCGCCTCTTGCCGATCCTGCAACCGCTAACACGTCGATCAATCGAGCCGAGCCAACGATTCCGACTCGCAGTTCGCTTTGGGATGACCCTTGGGCTGTGGGAGCGATCGGGACAGGGTTAGTCTTGCTCACGGGCTTGGGTTCTTGGACGCTGGTACGCACTTTGATGAACCCTTCGACCCCCAGCCCTTCACCGACCCAAACGATCGTGGCGAGTCCGAGTCCGACGATCAAGCCGACCCCCAAGCCGAGTCCCAGTCCCAGTCCCACAAGTGAGCCAGTTGCGTTTAGTCAACGGTTAAATGTGGCAGACGGCAAGCCTGTGTCGAGAGACGGGACGCTGAGAGCCAACGAAACGCTAAACTTCATTGTTCCAGGACAGCAAGGACAGCAGTTAAATGCAGCGCTGACCAGTGAAGGGGTGTTGATGACGGTCTTGGCTCCTAACAAAGAAGCGGTGGACGATCGCTCAACCCGCGTCTCAAACTGGAGTGGAGAACTGCCCTTCACGGGCGATTATTTTGTGCAACTCAGAACGGTAAAAGGGTTGGCCAAGAGCGACTTTAAGCTGGATGTCAATCTCAAAACACCTGCTGCACCTACTCCGACGGTTGCTCCAACGGTTGCCCCTTCTCCTGATCAGGGCGGCAATCAAACCACTGAAACTGAAAGGGTGAATATTCCAGCCGGACAAGTCGGGACGCAACTGAGCGGAACTGCCAGCCCCCAAGTGATCAAGCGCTATCTGGTGAATGCTCAAAAGGGTCAGCTTCTCAGTGCCCGGCTGCGGAGTGGAGATGCGACGCTGACGATTCGCTACCCGGATGGCAGACCTGCTGAAGATGCTTCGGGAACGCTGCAATGGCAGGCTCAACTGCCCATAGGCGGTGACTATCAGGTCGATGTGGTGGCTAACGGAAACACTGAATTTCAGCTAGATATTAATGTTCAGTAGCTGAGGTGCAGGGGCAGGTAGGTGGTAAGTTTTTAGTAACCAAGCTTCTATCTTTTCTGTCCTCTCACACTGTCAAGATTCTTTTGAACGCACTATTGATTACTGGAACCGATACAGACGCTGGAAAAACCGTTTTAACAACGGCACTGGCCGCCTATTGGCAAACTTACTGCAATTCTCAAACGCTGGGAATTATGAAACCGCTTCAGACGGGAGTGGGCGATCGCGAACTCTACGATCGTCTCTTCTCGCTAGATCAAACCTGGGAAGAACTCAATCCCGTCCATTTTGATGCGCCGTTGGCTCCTCCGATCGCTGCCGAAAAGGAAGGCAAGCGCGTCAAGCTAGAGAAGATCTGGCAGGCGTTTGAGGCATTACACCGACAGCGAGATTTTGTGCTGGTAGAAGCGCTGGGTGGACTGGGATCGCCCGTGACTCGTGAAACGACGGTAGCAGATTTGGCGTGGGATTGGCGATTGCCTGTGGTGTTGGTGGTGCCCATAAAGTTGGGTGCGATCGGGCAGGCCGTAGCTAATGTGGCTTTGGCTCGACAGTCCAAAATTCATCTCAAGGGGATTGTTCTCAATTGCGTGAAGCCCTGTTCTGAACAAGACATTGCAGATTGGGCACCTGCGGATTTGATCGAGTCGCTGACGAGCATTCCTGTGTTGGGCTTGATTCCCCATTTGTCTGACCCGACTGATTTAGTGAAGTTGGCGCAAGTCGCTGCTGACCTGGATTTAGAGCGATTACTTCCACTGGGTGAGGGATGAGGAAGAACTTCGATGATCTGTTCCCCCTTTGGGGGTAATCCGCTGCGCGAGGAGGGATGAGGGATCGTCGATAATTGGACTAGTTCTGGCGTTCTTGTATGGGGCGTGATTCCATTTTCTTTCGCTTGTTTCAGCAATCTCCGACACGGTTGTTTGAGTTGCTCGATCGTCCTCTAGAGAATGGCGAACACAACGTGTAGCGAAGCTTGCGCGATCGGGTTGACTCGGTAGCTGTGAAAGAAACCAAGTTTGAGATTGATGGAGTGTTTCTGCCACCCGCAGGTGATGCACCGGGCACTGTTTACTTTTGTGAGGTGCAGTTTCAGCGCGATGAGCAACTGTATGAGCGGCTTTGGAGTGAGGTCTCTCGTTAACGTGAATTCGATGAGAGTTTTTTCGCTTCGTTGTTCACGGCTTCTGCCCCCCAACCCCCCAATTTTGGGGGACTTTAAGAGAGGAATTCTGGTTCAAAGTCCCTCACTCGTGGGGGATTTAGGGGGCGTTCCTGGATCTAAAAGCGAAGCGAAGCGTTCATCGAACTGATGTCTCGTTATAGAAGTGGGAGGGTTCGGGAACCCACAAAACCCATCGTGCTTTAGCCGTGGGATGTCGTTAGGGTTCCCGCGCCTGCGGTAGCAGGCAGAGTCCAGCAATCTTCATAAAATCGCGCTCCTTTTTGCCGTATATTTGGACTTGTGGACAAGGTAATCAACCACGTTAAAAACCTAGCCGCCCAAGGGCACGCTGCACCTTGAAAACTGAATCTATGCGGTTCTACTGCATTTTTCTAGACTCCCCCTCGCAGTAGGTAAAAGATTCAGAGGAGCTAGACGAACAGCTTTTGGAGCAATTGCCTCCGAAATTAAACAGGACTTGCAGAAATGCAAATAGGGTAGGGCATACCCGAATTAACGCTTGGGGAGAATCCCACCTCTGGTCTGGACGACGCAAGGACTCCAGGTTAAGTGGTTTCGATGAGCCAAGAATCCCACTGCCTTTAGGCGTGGGAGTGTCAAGATGTACAAGTTCACACCGTTGAGCTGTCGAGAGGTGGACGTACACAGGCAGAAGCACTCGCGATCGCCCTTTTGAATTTTGGAACAATCACTGATCTCAAAGTCTGGCTGGATGAGAATGGTCAGCACCTCTGAGAGGATAGGTTTTGGAGTGATTCTACGATCGCTTGCATGAGTTCAAGGCGATCGTCCTTGTAAGTTCGGGAGCGATCGCCGATCTCGAAACTTGGTTGGATGAGAATGGATAAGCGATCGCTCTCCCAACATAACTGTGAAAGGACGATTGCGTTTCTCAAGCCGTTTGGGGAGAAGGGGCAATCGGAAAGCGCGCTGGCTGGATAATTGGCGAATCGATTATGATCAGAGGATTAAGCTAGAAGCGGTTCAGCTATGATTTCACCTTCTACGGATATTGCGACATTGGTAGCGAGGTCTCCTGAAACATTGGGCGGACGACCCCGAATAGCGGGAACACGCCTTTCGGTGCAGCGCGTGGCCGCATGGTACAAAATGGGGCTGAATGCGGAGGAGATTTGTGATCGTGTGGGGACGGTGAGCCTAGCACAAATCTATGCAGCGTTAACGTATTATCACAGCAATCGGGCCGAAATTGAGCACTATTTGGCTGAGGAAAAGGCTGAATATAGAAGGCTTTCGGCTCAGGTTGGGTAGTGGTTATGAGTGATGTGCGGTTGTACATTGACGAGGATGCAATGGATCGGCGGTTGGTAGAGTCTTTGCGTGGCCGTGGGGTTGATCTGATCACCGCAGGAGAAACTTTAACAACTGGTTTTAGCGATGAGGAACAGTTGATTTTGGCAACGTCTCAGGGACGGATGTTTTACACGTTCAATGTGGGCGATTTTTGTCAGTTGCATGGCCAGTTTTTGGCGGATGGACGCAATCATGCGGGAATTGTTGTGTCATCACAGGATTATGCGATCGGTGATCAGATGCGGCGGCTATTGAAGCTGATTGCGGATCGATCGGCGGAATCAATGGTGAATCAGCTTGTTTTCCTGAGTGCTTATTCTGGTGAAGTTTAGCAAAAAAAGTAGATCGACCCTCCCGATGCTGAAGTTCGATCAGTCTTCTCGAAAGTCAAGCGGTGGTTGGGTAAGGGCGATTTCCGGTGGCAGGTTTGATCAACGGAAAGGGCGATCGACCGTTTGGCAATTAGATTATGCGGCGATCGCGAATGGATAGTGCAATAACTTTTGTTGTCAGGTCTGGTGAAAGCATGGTGCAATTTTTGGGATGCAACAGTTGATTTCAGTATAGGTGCGATCGTGGTTGGGGGGAGAGAGGCATTCATCCAACAGAAAAGCGATCGTAGGTTTGGAGGCGGGGCAATTGACTTTTTTTGCAGCGCAGTCATTGCTAAAGTTGGTAACTTGGTAGAAACATTGAGCTTAATTGTCCATGTCAGCGACTCCCGAAACCCTACAAAAGTTTGTTCTATTTCGTCAGCAACATCTCAAGGGTGATGAAAAAGGAGAAGCTCAGGTGTTTCTCGATCGCTTCTTTCGTGCATTTGGGTATGAAGGCGCGATCGAGGCGGGAGCCGTGTATGAGGAGCGGGTGAAAAAGGGCAGCAAACAGGGGAAGACGGGCTTTGCGGATCTGGTCTAGAAGCCTCGCGTTTTGATCGAGATGAAGAAGCAAGGGGAAGATCTCAACAAGCATTATTCTCAAGCATTTGAATATTGGACTCGACTGGTGCCCGATCGTCCGCGTTATGTGTTGTTGTGCAATTTTGATGAGTTTTGGATCTTTGATTTTGATACTCAACTTGATACGCCTGTGGATATCATTCCGTTGGTGCAGTTGCCTGAGCGGGTGAGTGCGTTTGCGTTTATGGAGTTTGAAAATCGCGCTCCGGTGTTTCGTAACAATCAGGTGGAGGTGACAGAGCGGGCGGCGCGGCGGATGGGTGAGTTGTTGGTGTTGCTCAAAAAGCGAGGACTAGAGGGGCTGGTTGCTCAACGATTTATTTTGCAATGTGTGTTGGCGATGTTTGCAGAAGATCGGGGGCTATTGCCAAATAGTTTGTTTATTTCTTGTGTGCAAGACTGTCAGGGTGGGCAGAGTTCTTATGATGTTTTGGGGGGGTTGTTTCGGGAGATGAATACGCTGGGGGTGACTCCGGCGGGGAGATATCAAGGGGTTGATTATTTTAATGGGGGGTTGTTTAAGACGGTTGACCCGTTGCAGCTTACGCGAGAAGAACTAAACTTTTTGGAAGTGTCTGCTTTGGAGGATTGGAGTAAGATTCGCCCGGCGATTTTTGGCAATTTGTTTGAGTCTGCGATCGATGCAACTGAGCGTCATGCTCACGGAATCCACTTCACATCGGAGGCTGACATCATGAAGATTGTCCGCCCAACGATTTCGCGCTATTGGGAGGAGCGGGTTGAGGCGGCAAATACGATCGCTCAACTCAATGCGCTGCAACTGGAATTACAAAATTACAAGGTGCTTGATCCGGCTTGTGGAAGTGGAAATTTTCTCTACATTGCTTATCAAGAACTGAAGCGAATTGAAAAGATGTTGCTCGATCGCATTGCCGAAAAGGGTCGATCGCCGCGTGATCAGATGCGAATGAGTTTTGTGACTCCGCAGCAGTTTTATGGGATGGATACTAACCCGTTTGCGGTGGAACTGGCGCGAGTGACGATGATGATTGGGCGAAAGGTGGCGATTGATCGTCTGGGTTTGTTTGAGCCTGCACTGCCGTTGGATACGCTAGATGAAAATATTGTCTGCAAAGATGCATTGTTTAACGAGTGGGTGAAGGCTGACGCGATTATTGGAAACCCGCCATTCTTAGGTGGCTATCGGATGCGATTAGAACTTGGTGATGAATATTCTGAAAGAGTTTTCAAGAAGTTTTCCGATGTTGTTGATCAAGTCGATTTCTGTAGCTATTGGTTTCGACTAGCTCATGAAAATCTTGATGGGAAAGGTCGAGCAGGTTTAGTTGGAACAAACACTATTAGCCAAGTCAAAACTCGTAGGGCAAGCTTGGATTATGTAACTCAGAGCAATGGAATAATTTATGAAGCGATTTCAACACAGCCTTGGTTAGGTAAAGCTGTTGTTCACGTTAGTATTGTCAACTGGTCTTATGAGAAACCTAAGATTTGTTATTTAGATAATCAAACGGTTGAGGTTATTAACTCATCACTTAGAGTAGATGCTGATGTTTCTACAACCACTAGATTAAAAGCAAATCAAAATTATTCTTTTGAGGGCATAAAAACTACTGGTTCAGGCTTCTTTGTTACTGAAGAACAGGTTAATCAGTGGATTAAAACTGATATAAAAAATAAGGATGTTCTTAAGCAATTCTCCACTGGTTCCGATTTGACAAGAAACGTGAACGGTAATTCCGATAAGTGGATTATTGATTTCAATGACATGAGTGTAGAAGAGGCTAGTAACTATATACTGCCCTTCAATTATGTAAAAACCAATGTTAAACCAGAACGTGATAAAAATCGAAGGGACACTAGAAGAATTAATTGGTGGAAGTATGGTGAGAATGCTCCAAAGCTGAGAAAGTTAATGACACCGCTACCTCTATGTTTTAGAGTTTCTAGGGTTTCTAAATGGTTCATTTTTCTGCCAGTTCCAACGCAATGGCTTGCCAGTGATGCGACCACTACTGTTGTATCTAATGACTTCTATATTCTTGGTCTTCTTACGTCACAGGCACATAGGCTATGGGTAAAAGCTCAAAGTTCTACGCTCGAAGATCGAACTCGCTATACTCCTACCACTTGTTTCCAAACCTTTCCGTTTCCCCAAACTCCCGATGCGAAGCTAGTCGAGAAAATTCGCGAAACTGCCGTCAAACTGCATGAATATCGCAGCGAACAAATGGAGAAAAAACAGTGGGGCATCACCAAACTCTACAACGAATATTTCACCGAACCCACCAGCCAACTTTTCAAACTTCATGCCCAACTTGACAACCTCGTGCTTCAGGCCTATGGCTTCAACTCAGACGACGACCTTTTAGAAAAGTTACTAACCTTAAACATAGAACTGGCAGAAAAAGAGAAACAAGGAGAGACGATCGTCGGCCCCTGGGCACCTCGAAGAGATGAGGGATGAGGGATGATCTCGCTATAATTTAGGCACATTTATAGATCCTCCTTGTCATGTCAACTTCAATCAAAGACGCTTTGCATCAAACGATCGATCAACTCAGCGAACAAGACTGTCAGCAAATCTTAGCGTTTGTTCACTCCCTTCAACAAAATGCTTCGCCCACCTTAAAACGACTTGCCAGCGACCCCACCTTCAAAATTCCATCTCAAGGACTCAGCATCTTTCGCACCGTTGACCCTATCCAAGCTGAAGGCATTTCCGCTTCTAACCTTTTACTAGAGGATCGGCGTTGATCATCTACTACTTGGATGCTAGTGCTTGGGTGAAACGCTACTATCAAGAACTCGGCACTGTTTGGCTACAAACCCTGTTTGCCCAAAATCCAACCTTTGCTTGTGCGACCCTGGGAGCGATCGAAGTAACCGCAACCTTAGCGCGAAAACAAAAAGCACTCCAGATAAAACCCGCGCAATTTCAACCTAAAATTCAAGCCCTGGAAGCAGATTGGCAAAATTTTATCCAAATTCAACTGACATCCAACGTGGTCGATCAATCGAAGCATTTAGCAGAGCAACTAGCACTTCGTGGGGCTGACTCCATCCATCTCGCCTCTGCTTTAGTCTTACAAAATCATCTATCTTCGACAGACCAGCTAATCTTTATTGCTTCAGACCAAGAGCTGAAAACTGCGGCTCAAACGTCTGGATTAGTAATCCTTGATCCAGCCATAGAAGAATCTAAAGCCACTCCATAACTATTTCGGCGTTGCTGAATCTAGGTATGAATTGTCAAATCTACCCTCACCCTAGCCCTCTCCCAAAAGGAGACCGGACAGAAATTCTGGCTCCCTTCTCCCCAGGGAGAAGGGTTGGAGATGAGGGCAATTCACACTTGCATTCAGCAACGCCACTATTTCTACCTTCTCTTGAAAAACGCCCCACCCAGAACAGCGATCGATCAGTCCTTAATCTAGCAACAACGCCCTCTCATCAGGTAGCATCAAAAGACTGTATCACCATACGATTATGAATCCTGCCCTGAGTCAGTTTGGCACTGATATGTCTCGCTTGTCTGGAGTCCGAGCGATTATGAAAGACATTATTGAGACACTGCGATCGGGCAATGGGCGAGACTTCATTAACCTCAGTGCTGGAAATCCAGTCATTTTGCCAGAAGTAGAGCAACTATGGCGCGACTGCACACTCGAACTACTAGATAGCGCAGAATATGGCGAAGTCGTCTGTCGCTATGGAGCCAGCCAGGGATATCAGCCGCTGATTGATGCCGTGGTGAATGATTTTAATCAGCGCTACGGGTTGCAGTTGACCGAGAAAAATATTCTCATCACCCCCGGTAGCCAAAGCCTTTATTTCTATGCGGCCAATGCATTTGGGGGTTATACATCCACTGGAGAACTGCGGCAAATTGTCTTACCGCTCAGTCCTGACTACACGGGGTATGGTGGTGTAACACTCACACCAGAAGCCTTGATCGCATACAAACCAGAACTAGAAATCGATCAGACGACCCATCGCTTCAAATACCGTCCTGATTTCAGTCAGCTACAGATTACAGAAAGTACAGGATGTGTGATTTTTTCACGTCCCTGCAATCCGACGGGCAACGTATTGAGCAATGACGAAGTACATAAAATTGCAGCACTTGCAGCCACGCAAGATGTCCCCGTTTTGATCGATTCTGCGTATGCTCCACCGTTTCCAGCATTAAATTTCACAGACATGACTCCAATGTTTGGGGGCAATGTGCTGCACTGTATGAGTTTGTCAAAAGCAGGCCTGCCCGGAGAGCGAATTGGCATTGCGATCGGCAACACATCCCTGATTCAAACACTCGAATGCTTCCAGACAAATATGTGCATTCACTCGCCTCGATATGGACAGGCGATCGCTGCTCGTGCCATCCGTTCTGGCAGACTAGCCGAGATTTCAGAAAAGATTATTCGTCCGTTTTATCAGCAGAAAATTGGCATTGTTGAAGAGACGCTCGATCGCTTCATGCCTCAGACTTTACCCTGGTTTTTGCATCGCGGAGAAGGGGCGATTTTCGCGTGGCTGTGGCTCAAAGATTTGCCCATTTCAGACTGGGAATTTTACCAACAACTCAAGCAGGTGGGCGTGATTGTCGTCCCCGGCAGCACATTCTTTCCAGGCTTGCGTCAAGAGTGGGCCCACAAAGAACAATGTCTGCGAATTAGCTTAACGGGAACAGATCAAGAATTAGAAACAGCCATGCAGCGGTTATCACAACTGGCAGCGCAGGTTTATCAACAGATCACTTGAGCTTCCCAGCGACATGAAAACAGATTCCATTTTTTACCGCCTGTTTCAGACCTTTCCTAGCATCTTTTTTGAACTGATTGGTCAAGAACCGTCTGAAGCCAGTGCTTACGAGTTTTCCTCAGTTGAGTTAAAGCAAACTGCGTTTCGGATTGACGGATTGTTTTTGCCGATCATTGACTCCACCCAACCGATCTTCTTTCTAGAAGTTCAATTTCAAAAAGATCCAACGTTCTACGCTCGCTTTTTCTGCGAGATCTTTCTCTACTTGAGACTGTATGCCCCCACCAAACCGTGGAGAGCAATCGCCGTGTTCGCCAAACGCAGTCTAGAACCGACTGAAATCCTCCCTTATCAGTCTTTGCTAGAATTACCTCAAGTGACTCGCCTGTATCTCAACGAATTGGGAGACTTAGCCGATAGTTCTCTCGGTATTGGCATCATTCAGCTAGTCGTCGAAACCAAGCGTCAGACTCCGAGGCGGGTACGGCAGTTGATCGAAAAAGCTCGATCGCAACTAGCCGATCAACGTCTTCAACAAGAAGTGCTAGATTTAATTGAAACGATCGTATTGTACAAACTTCCCAAAATTAGCCGTCAGGAGTTCGCAGAAATGTTTAGTCTGAGCGATCTAAAGAAAACTCGCTACTATCGAGAAGTTAAAGAGGAAGTCCGCGAAGAAGTTAAAGAGGAAGTCCGCGAAGAAGTTAAAGAGGAAGTCCGCGAAGAAGTT